>NZ_RZSG01000579.1:0-3869 GCF_003997725.1 Mesorhizobium sp. M4A.F.Ca.ET.050.02.1.1 | reverse complement strand
TGGATACGACCGCCTCGCGTCCGTTCAAGGCCACGCCGTACTGGTGGGACGATTGCGCATTTTCTGCCTTGCCTGTGGTGCCGCTGGTCCCCCGATGCGATGTCGCCATCGTCGGCGGCGGCTATGCGGGGCTGTCGGCGGCCATCGAACTGGCGAGAGCCGGATGCAGCGTCCAGCTTTTCGACCGGCAAGCCATCGGGCAGGCCGCGTCAGGCCGAAACGGCGGCATGGCGAGCGGCAGCATAAGGCCGAGCCGCAAGCAATTGATCCGCAGGTTCGGTCAATCTCGGGCCGATGGCATCCTGGCGGAAGGAAAGGCGGCGCGACAGGACCTGGCAGCCTTCCTCGAAACCGAAAGGGTGGAGTGCGACTTCTTCCTCTCGGGTCTCTTCGATGGCGCGGTAAACGATCGCGAATATGATGAATTCAGCCGCCACGCCGAGTTTTTAAACCGTTTCCTCGGGATTGAGACGTCGGCGGTCCCCCGCAAGGAAGTATCGCGGTATATCGGCACGGACTTCTACGCCGGCGGCTTCGTACGGATGGACATCGGAGGCCTTCATCCTGCCAAGCTGCTGTCGGGCATATTGCGGGTCGCCCGAACAACCGATGCCGTCATTCACGAGAACACAACGGTTCTGGGGACCAGCCAAGAGGCTGGTGGTGTGCGCGTCGCAACGTCACGCGGCGAGGTGTCGGCGAAAAAGCTGCTGGTATGCACCGACGCCTACACGGACGGCTTCGATCCTTGGCTGCGCCGTCGCCTCGTGCCGGTGCGGAGCCGCATCATAGCGACCGAGCCGTTGGGCGAAAGCGTGATGGACCGGCTGATGCCGAAGAAGATGATGCACGGCGACACGAGACAGCTCAGCTATTACTACCGGCCGTCGCCGGATAGCACGCGCATTCTATTCGGCGGACGCGACGGCACGACGGAAGGGGATCCGCTGGCGCCCACCACACATCTGCGCTCGGAGCTTGGGCGCATTTTTCCCGAACTGGCAAAGATGGGCATAACGCATAGCTGGTTCGGCCAAGTCGCGATGAACCGCGACATGGTTCCGCGAATGTTTACGGTTGGCGATACGGTCTACGCCACCGGGTTCTGCGGTTCCGGTGTGGTTTGGGCGCGCTGGCTCGGCAAGAAGGCCGCCTTCAAGCTCCTTGGCCAGACAGAGAGGGCTCAGTCGGCTTTCGATTTCGATCCGCCACCGAAGGCAGTGCCGCTATACCTTGGCAAGCCTTGGTTCATCCCATTGGTTTATTCGTTCTACGAACGAAGGGACAAACGCGCCATGCGCGGCAAGAAGGAGAGTCCCAAAGGCTGACCTTCCTATTTCGATGATCGCGCGTAAGGCCTCACATCGGGAACAGGCTGGGCAGCGGCATGTGCGCCTTGACGATAGGCGACTTCAGCACCACGAACGAGAAGTACTTGTCGATGCCGATATCCATGTCGGTTAGCCGCTCCATGATCGTCTGGTATTCGCCGATGCCGGCGGTGACGAATTTCATCAGGTAATCGTAGCCGCCCGAGACGAGGTGGCATTCGATCACCTGGTCGATCTTCTCGACAACCGCGAGAAAGCGGGCGAAGTCGACCTGGCGGTGGTTCTTCAAGGTGATTTCGGTGAACACGGTCAGCGTCTGGCCGAGCTTGCCGATGTTGACCTGCGCGGAATAGCCCTCGATGTAGCCTTCCGACTGCAGTTTCTTGACCCGCATCAGGCAAGGGCTCGGCGACAGATGCACGAGGTCGGCCAGTTCCACATTGGTGATGCGGCCGTTCTTCTGCAATTCGTGAAGAATCTTGATGTCGATCCGATCCAGTTTCATGGCCGTCTCCAAAGATCGCATGCCACAGCACAAAATGCTGCCGTACCAACAGCCTTGACACTACCACAGCCCGCGGGCCTGTCCATCCGAGCGGACACCGCTTTGAAACGCAGCGAGTTCCGATTTCGACCGAGCTGCCGAAATAAAATTCTGCTTCGGCTTCAACTGCGGCAGCGGCTGCCTGCGCAACGCGTTAGATTGGCGCTTCAAGGTAGAGAGACCATGCGCGCGCCGCTGCAGCAAATCGAGACATCTGGCAAACTGCCGCAAGCCGCGGACGTGGTGGTGATCGGCGGCGGCATCGTCGGCGTGTTCGCGGCCTATTATCTGGCCAGGCGCGGCATGAAGGTCGCGCTTGTCGAAAAGGGACGCATCGGCGCCGAGCAATCCTCCAGGAACTGGGGATGGTGCCGCCAGCAGAACCGCGACGCCCGCGAGCTGCCGATGGCGACCCGCAGCCTCGATCTGTGGGGCAGCTTTGCGGCGGCGACCGGCGAAGACACCGGCTTTCGCCGCTGCGGCCTGCTTTATCTCAGCAATGACGAGGCGGAACTGGCCGGCTGGGCGCGCTGGCGCGATTTCGCCAGGACGGCCGGCGTGACCACCCATATGCTCGACAGCGCCGAGGCCAGCGAGCGGGGCGGCGCCACGGGCCGGACCTGGAAGGGCGGCGTTTTCTCGCCGAGCGACGGCACCGCCGACCCGTCGCGGGCCGCGCCCGCGGTCGCCCGCGCCATCCTCAAGCTCGGCGGCACCGTGCACCAGAATTGCGCCGCGCGCGGCATCGAGACCGAGGGCGGACGCCTGAGAGGCGTGGTCACCGAGAGCGGAACGATCCGCACGAAAGTGGCGGTCATGGCCGGCGGCGCTTGGGCGTCGTCCTTTTGCCGGCAGTTCGGTTTCCGCTTTCCGCAGGCGTCGATCCGTTCCTCCATCCTGTCCGTCTCGCCCGGCGCCGAAGGCCTGCCGGATGCGCTGCACACGGCGAGGATCTCGGCCACGCGTCGCGGCGAAGGCGGCTACACGCTTGCCATCAGCGGGCGCGGCCGCGTCGACGTGACGCCGCAGCAGTTGCGCTTCTCGTCGCAGTTCCTGCCCATGTTTCTGAAGCGGTGGCGCAGCCTCGCGCCCGGCGGACTGCAAGGCGTGCGCTCGGGGCACGAAACGCTGCAGCGCTGGCGGCTCGACCAGCCGACGCCGATGGAGCGCATGCGCATCCTCGATCCGGCTCCGGACCGGGCCACCATCCGTCTGACCCATGCCCGCGCGCTTGAACTTCTGCCCGACCTCAGAAAGACGAAGATCAGCGCTGCCTGGGCCGGCTACATCGACAGCACGCCGGACGGCGTGCCCGCCATCGGCGAGATCGATAGCGTTGCGGGCTTCTTCCTCGCCGCCGGATTTTCGGGACACGGTTTTGGCATCGGGCCCGGCGCCGGTCATCTCGTCGCCGATCTGGTGACCGGCTCGGAACCGATCGTCGATCCGACATCCTACGACCCGCGCCGCTTCGACGCTTCGGCCTGGGGCAAGGTTGCCGATTTCTAGGATTTGACCCTCATCAATGCGCGGCATCCGCAATTGCGTCAGCCGTTCCGCAGAACAGCGCCAATAGGCGCCGGTCGGACGGGCGCCTGTCCGCGAAACCGGCCGACGGCGCCGGGCGTGCAGCCGGCCTGTGCCGCAACAAGCTCGACGGCAGCCAACTGGCAGTAGCGCCCCTGGCAGCGCCCCATGCCGACGCGCGACAGCGACTTCACCCTGTTAGCCTCACCGCCGCCGAAAGCCACACCCTGGCGTATGTCTCCTGCAGTCACGTTCTCGCAGCGGCAAACAATCGCGTCGTCAGGGAGCACCCGCGCCATCGCCTCCGGCCAGGGAAAGGCGCGGGCCAGACCGCGTGCGAAGCGCTCGAGCCGCGCGAGCTTGCGCAGATCGGCGTTGGCTGACGGCGCCGATTGCCCGAGATCGGCAAGGCACGCCACCGCCGCAAGGCGCCCGGCAATCTCCGCGCCGTCCGCCCCCAGGAGCCG
>NZ_RZSG01000578.1:0-3876 GCF_003997725.1 Mesorhizobium sp. M4A.F.Ca.ET.050.02.1.1 | reverse complement strand
CGACATCCCGTTTCGCCCGGATTGGCCGGTAAGACCGACCCCGCCCTCATCCCGTCATCCTCGCTGTCTTGCCGTTGGCCTTGAGTGCCGCCATAAGCATCGGTCCAACAGAAAACTGACCTGCCCTCGCTTTTTCGGTGAGCACGCGCAGATAACCACCGGCCGAGTTGATGTGCTGTGCCTTCTGCAGGATGCAGGCAATCACGATTGCGGCAACTTCCTGGCCCATCACATGGCAAGCCTCCTCGTACGCCGAGGGCGAAACCCCCAGAAAGCCTCGTACCTGCGCGGCAGTGATCATCAAATCGCGCCAGTTTCCGATCCCGTGCACGGCATAGTCGGCAATTTCGGGGCAGGCTTTCAGCACAAGTCCTATCGGATAACTTCTCGGCGTCTCGGCGACTGCTGGCCTTGGCTCGACCGTCGCCCCGCTTTTTTCGAAAGCTGGTTCAAATACAAAAGTGGAGTCTGTGTTTGAATCTGATTGCTGCCGCTCATTTTGGGACTCATTGGCGCTGGGATTTGTGGCATTCATGAAGTTTTCCAACATCATATCCACTTCGTCATGAAGTGCGGTCAGATCGGCAACGACCGCCTCTAGTTCGGTCAGCCCTGCCCGCCGCGGGATTGCATCTACGACGGCCCTGAACCGTCTCCAGACGTCTCCCCAGTCGCCAGGGGCGCCCTCCTCGATCGCAGCCTCGATGAGTTTGTGTATGTCGCGACGATGGAGCGTGATCCGTTCCCTCATCAACCTGAGCGCCTGGCTGTCGGCGCGGACCTGTTCGGCCGCACGCTGAAATTCCGCAGCGCGTGTCAGCAAAGGCGCCAGCGAAAACCCGAACGCTTCCTCGATGGCGCCGCCCTTTCCCTTGCGGGCGAACCTTTTGCCGTTTGGACTGTCGCGACGGATGATCACGCCGCAAGTCACCAGCTCGGCCAGGTGTCGCCGCAATGTGGAACCAGGCATGCCGTGCGTGCGCAACGACAGCTGCGAGTTCGAGGGAAAGACCATCAAGCCGTTTTCTTCGCTGATCTGGTCGTCCGGGTAGAAAGACAAGAGCCCGCTCAGCACGGCCAGAGCGCGATCTCCGACACCCACGAGCGACTTGCCTTCGCACAACCAACGATAGACCTGCCACTTCTCGACAAGAGCCCCATCAGGAATCTCACGCGATGCCGCGTTCGCTTGCACCAGCGCAAGCGTCATCGGCCGCCGCCCGAAGGGCGTCGTTGCATACCCACTCTCCATTTCCCTCACCTTTCAATCAGGCAAAAGAAATCTGCTCGCCGAAACGGCACCGCGACTCTTGACAGTGATTCGGGGAAATGCGATTCTCAACTTGCGACAGACGAGAAGGGCTTCCGCGACGGTGACGTTCGGGGCCTTTTTCTTTTGCGGTTCAGTCTCCTGTTGATGCCTTCTCCGACTTTCTGAACGCCTCATAAAGGTTGCCCAGATTATCGGAAATCCACGTCCCAAAGCGGCTGCCGTCGATCTCCTTCACGGCGATCGTGATGGCCTTGCCCGCCTTCTTGACGCTGACGCTAACTGCTTTGTCCTCGGGGACCCAGGACTGCGCCTGGGACTTCATGGCTGCCTTGCGAACCGGCTTCCCCTTCGCATTCAAGGCTACTAGCAGCCTATCGAAGCGTTTGTTGCTCTCCAGCTCACCGAATTCTGGTTCGGACAAGATTGCATTAATCAATTCAGACTTCTTGCCGGCGAGCAGAGAAAGCTCAACCCACCGCTCGCGGCCTACAGACGTAGCTGATCCAATCTTGCTGATCACAGATGTCGGAATTCTTGTGACAACTGAGACCATCTTCGAGACCGCAGCGGCGTTCGAGGCCAATGCTGACGAGATCACATCTCTGTCGTACCCCAAATCTTCAAGACGCTTTGCGAACATCGCCTTTTCGATGAAACTGAGACTTGCCCGAGCGGAATTCTCCTGTCCCTGGGCAATTACATGGGTTTTGTCGTCGATCTCCTTGACGACCGCCCTCACCTTCAGTCCCAATTCGCGGGCGACTCGGACCCTGCGATGGCCGAAGACGATCATGTAGCGGCCGTCTGAGCTCGGATGCGGACGGACAAGTATGGGAGAATCCTGCCCTCTCTCCCGAATCGCTTCCAGCAGCTCTTGATATTGTTCCTCGTCGTCGCCCATGCGGTCAGAAACGAACGAGCCGTCGACTGCGTTTGGGTCGAGTTCGACGACATGCTCGCCCTCAAGATACGCATCCGCTTGTTTTGCCAACTCGTTGACTGAGCGGATCATGGATTTTGACGCGCCGCGGATCGGATATGCCGCAGCGGAGGCCGATGACGCCCGGTCATCGGCCTCCGCTTCTACGAGGCCTGCAAGAAGATTCTTACGTGCCATATTTTACCTCCAGATAGGGCGTAGTCCATTGAATACATTTGGGAAATATCCACTTTTGTCAGCAGACAAAGTCAACGCCCCCATGCTTCATGAATTAAAGCTACGATTTCCCCGTTTACGATGTCCAAGGCTTCCATTGCCCGCTCGTATGTGGAACGGGTCATCGCATTCTTTTCGACTTCGTAGAGGGACTGCTTGGTAATCCCCGCATCGGAAATCGCGGTTGATTTCAGCATCTGGTTCTTGAGAATGAATTCGCCGAACAGCGTATGCAGGAACGCCACCATCTGCGCTTGCGGCTGATCCATCGGTTCGAATCGAGTAACAAGATAGCGATACCACTCCAGATTCACCTCCGCACCGGCCGCCCTGATCGGCTCCAAGATGTTCCCGAGCATCAGCAGAAACTGGCCCATGCTCATAACATCGAGCATCTGTGGATGGATCGTGATCAACACTGAGGTCGCAGCGGTCAGCGCGGTGATCGTCAGGTAGCCAAGCTGCGGCGGACAATCGATAACTATGACATCGTAGCGATCATCGACCTCCATCAATGCCTTCGAGATGCGCGTGAAAAACGCCCTGCCCACATTCGACGACTTATCTGTCATTGCCAGAGGCGTGTCGTATTCGAATTCCTGCAGCTCTAGGTTCGCTGGGACGATGTCCAAGCCCGGGAAATTCGTCGGCTTGATGATCTCCGAGAGAGGCACCCTGTCTTCGTCATAACGAATTGCGTCGTAAAGCGATTTCGTCTGGTCGAGTTCAGGTTGGAACCCATGCAACGAAGAAAGCGACGCCTGCGGATCGAGATCGACAGCTAGGACACGGTGCCCGGTAAGCGCAAGGTATTGGGCGAGGTGGGCAGCGGTAGTGGTCTTCCCGCTGCCCCCCTTAAAATTAACCACAGCTAAAATCTGAAGCTTCTCGCTCGGCCGCCGATGGGGAACATACATGCGGGCGTCAGATCGACCGTACTGGTCGAGGTACTGGCGCAGCTCAAGCATCTGTTCAGCAGTGTACGAGCGTCTGCCCGAAGTCGAGGTTTCAGGCACGGGCCCCTTTCCCTCCAGATGCAGTTTCTTCAGGTGGCTCTGGGAAACCCCCAAATATGTGGCAACCTCCGCCAGCGAGAACGAACGAAGATTTTTCTTTGCGTGGGGAGGGAAGCGCTGCATCGAAAGCAGGTGCAACTTCTTCGATATCTGGTCACCCTGATCGAGGATACTTTTCTCGAACAGCACCGGGATTTTCGTGGGAACGGGCGAACTCACGTTCATTCGATCGAGACTCTCTAAAAACGATTTTTGACGTAAAGGCGCCAAGCAACCGTCATTATGTCCGATTCGTTCGCCCGGGCAAGAAATTTAAAGTTAACAAAAGCTTAATGGTCTCGGGATAGGACCACATCTTGTGATTCATGCAACTGAATATGCTACACAATTCGGCGATTTTGTCTGCGGACAATCCTGCCTATCCCAAGCAC
>NZ_RZSG01000577.1:0-3876 GCF_003997725.1 Mesorhizobium sp. M4A.F.Ca.ET.050.02.1.1 | reverse complement strand
GTCTCGATCGGCTTCGTCATCGTCACCGTGCTCTTGTGCGTCGGCTCGCTCAACCTGTCCGACATCGTCATGTCGCAGCACGATGGGCTCGGCACCCGGCTCGGCCTGCCCAACACCTTCCTCGACTGGCACTGGCTGTCGCTGTTCCCGATGTTCGTCATTTTCTTCATCTCGGCGCTGGCCGAGACGAACCGCCCGCCTTTCGATCTGGTGGAGGCCGAATCGGAACTGGTCGCCGGCCACATGGTCGAATACTCGTCGACGCCGTTCTTGCTCTTCTTCCTTGGCGAGTATGTCGCCATCGTCCTGATGTGCGCGCTGGCGACCATCCTGTTCCTCGGCGGCTGGCTGCCGCCCTTCGACTTCGCGCCCTTCACCTGGGTGCCGGGGCTGATCTGGTTCGTGCTCAAGGTCTGCCTGGTGTTCTTCGGCATTTCCATGGTGAAGGCGTTCGTGCCGCGCTACCGCTATGACCAGCTGATGCGGCTAGGTTGGAAGGTCTTCCTGCCGATCTCGCTGTTCATGGTCATCGCCACCGCAGCCTTCCTCAAGCTCACGGGGTTTGCGTAATGTCCGCTCTTTCCCAAGCCGCAAAGGCGCTGCTGCTGAAGGATTTCGTCAGCGCCTTCTTCCTGTCGATGCGCCAGTTCTTCGCGCCGAAGGAGACGATCAACTATCCGCACGAGAAGGGGCCGATCAGCCCCCGCTTCCGCGGCGAGCATGCGCTGCGCCGCTACCCCAATGGCGAAGAGCGCTGCATCGCCTGCAAGCTGTGCGAGGCGATCTGCCCGGCGCAGGCGATCACCATCGAGGCCGGCCCGCGCCGCAACGACGGCACGCGCCGCACCGTGCGCTACGACATCGACATGGTGAAGTGCATCTATTGCGGCTTCTGCCAGGAGGCCTGCCCGGTCGACGCCATCGTCGAGGGGCCGAATTTCGAATTCGCGACCGAGACGCGCGAGGAGCTTTACTACAACAAGGAAAAGCTGCTCGCGAACGGCGATCGCTGGGAACGCGAACTGGCGCGCAACATCGCTCTGGACGCGCCCTACCGCTGACATTTGACGCATGGACGGGGCGAGGGGCCTCGTTTAAGGACAACGCGGCTTCGGCACCGGAGGCGGTACGAAGCCAGAAAGAGCGAACAGGACGAACGTCCTGTTCGGACAGGAACCCGGGGGATCCCCATGCTGAGTGGACTAGAGGCGGCTTTCTTCTACCTCTTCGCCTTTGTCGCGGTGGCGTCGGCCTTCATGGTCATTTCGTCGCGCAACCCTGTGCATTCGGTGCTGTTCCTGATCCTGACCT
The DNA here is from genome assembly GCF_003997725.1 of Mesorhizobium sp. M4A.F.Ca.ET.050.02.1.1. Classification (NCBI taxonomy): domain Bacteria; kingdom Pseudomonadati; phylum Pseudomonadota; class Alphaproteobacteria; order Hyphomicrobiales; family Phyllobacteriaceae; genus Mesorhizobium; species Mesorhizobium sp. M4A.F.Ca.ET.050.02.1.1. Next base: position 2,565 of record NZ_RZSG01000577.1, on the reverse strand, counting down.
TCTTCAATGCCGCCGGCCTGTTCATGCTGACCGGCGCCGAGTTCCTGGCGATGATCCTGCTCGTCGTCTATGTCGGCGCCGTGATGGTGCTGTTCCTGTTCGTCGTCATGATGCTCGACGTCGACTTCGCCGAGATGAAGGAAGGCGCGCTGCAATACGCCCCGATCGGCGCGCTGGTCGGGCTGATCCTGGCGGCGGAACTGATTGTCGTGCTCGGCGGCTACACTTTCGCGCCGCAGCTGGCCTCGACAGTGGCCAAGCCCATCCCGGATCTCGCCCAGCGCACCAACACGGCCGCGCTCGGCGATATCCTCTACACGGACTACCTCTACTACTTCCAGATCGCCGGCCTCGTGCTGCTTGTCGCCATGATCGGCGCCATCGTGCTGACGCTGCGCCACAAGCCGGGCGTCAAGCGGCAGTCGATCGCAGCCCAGGTCGGCCGCACGCCGGCGACCGGCATGGAAATCCGCAAGGTCAAATCGGGCGAGGGCATCTGAGATGGTCGTCGGCATCGCGCACTACCTCACCGTATCGGCGATCCTGTTCACGCTCGGCGTGTTCGGCATCTTCCTGAACCGCAAGAACGTCATCGTCATCCTGATGTCGGTCGAGCTGATCCTGCTTGCGGTCAACATCAATTTCGTCGCCTTCTCGGCGGCGCTCGGCGATCTCGTCGGGCAGGTGTTCGCGCTGTTCGTGCTGACGGTCGCCGCGGCCGAGGCCGCGATCGGTCTTGCCATTCTCGTCGTCTTCTTCCGCAACCGCGGCTCGATCGCGGTCGAAGACGTCAACATGATGAAGGGTTGACGGGGCAGTCATGTATCAAGCAATCGTCTTCCTTCCGCTGCTCGGCTTCCTGATCGTCGGCCTGTTCGGCACGTCGCTCGGCGCCAAGGCGTCCGAATACATCACCTCCGGCTTCCTGGTGATTTCGGCCGTGCTGTCGTGGATCGCCTTCTTCTCGGTCGGCTTCGGCGAGGGCGAAGTGTTCACCGTGCCGGTGCTGCGCTGGATCCAGTCGGGCGGGCTCGACGCGTCCTGGGCGCTCAGGATCGACACGCTGACGGTGGTGATGCTGGTCGTCGTCAACACCGTGTCGGCGCTGGTCCACATCTACTCGATCGGCTACATGCATCACGATCCGAACCGGCCGCGCTTCTTTGCCTATCTGTCGCTGTTCACCTTCGCCATGCTGATGCTGGTGACGGCCGACAATCTGGTGCAGATGTTCTTCGGCTGGGAAGGTGTCGGTCTCGCCTCCTACCTGCTGATCGGCTTCTGGTACAAGAAGCCGTCGGCCAATGCCGCGGCAATCAAGGCCTTCATCGTCAACCGCGTCGGCGATTTCGGCTTCGCGCTGGGCATTTTCGGCGTGTTCGTGCTTTTCGGCTCGGTCAATCTCGGCACCATCTTCGCCAATGCGGCGAGCTTCGTTCCGACAGAGGGCGCCGAGCACGGCGCAACCGTGCTCACCTTCCTCGGCTATACGCTCGACAAGCACTCGGCGCTGACCGTCGTCTGCCTGCTGCTCTTCATGGGCGCGATGGGCAAGTCGGCGCAGGTGCCGCTGCACACCTGGCTGCCCGACGCCATGGAAGGCCCGACCCCGGTCTCGGCGCTGATCCATGCCGCCACCATGGTGACGGCGGGCGTGTTCATGCTGGCCAGGCTGTCGCCGCTGTTCGAGCTGTCGCATTCGGCGCTGACGGTCGTCACCTTCATCGGCGCCTTCACCGCCTTCTTCGCGGCCACTGTCGGCCTCGTCCAGAACGACATCAAGCGCGTCATCGCCTATTCGACCTGCTCGCAGCTTGGCTACATGTTCGTGGCGCTCGGCGTCGGCGCCTATGGCGCCGCGATCTTCCATTTGTTCACGCACGCCTTCTTCAAGGCGCTGCTGTTCCTCGGTTCGGGCTCGGTGATCCATGCCGTCTCCGACGAGCAGGACATGCGCAACATGGGTGGCCTCAGGACGCTCATTCCGAAGACCTACTGGATGATGGTGATCGGCACGCTGGCGCTGACCGGCGTCGGCATTCCGGTGACGGTCATCGGCACCGCCGGCTTCTTCTCCAAGGACGCCATCATCGAGAGTGCCTTTGCCAGCCACAATCTGTTTGCCGGCACCGCCTTCGTGCTGCTGGTTGTCGCCGCGGCCTTTACCTCCTTCTACTCCTGGCGGCTGATCTTCATGACTTTCCATGGCCAGCCGCGCGCCAGCCACGAGGTCATGCACCATGTCCATGAATCGCCGCCGGTGATGCTGGTGCCGCTGTTCATCCTGGCCGTGGGCGCGCTGTTTGCCGGCATCATCTTCCATGGCGCCTTCATCGGCGAGGGCTATGCCGAGTTCTGGAAGGCGTCGCTGTTCACACTGCCGGAAAACCACATCCTTCACGAGATCCACGAACTGCCGCTGTGGGTCGAACTGGCGCCGTTCATCGCCATGGTCATCGGCTTCGCGGTCGCCTGGAAGTTCTATATCCGCTCGCCGGAACTGCCCGCCAGCGTCGCCGCCAACCATCGCCTGCTCTACGCCTTCCTGCTCAACAAGTGGTACTT
>NZ_RZSG01000576.1:0-3885 GCF_003997725.1 Mesorhizobium sp. M4A.F.Ca.ET.050.02.1.1 | reverse complement strand
TGCTGCACGGTCTCAACCGGCGCGCGTCGAGCACCATCTACTGGGTCGTGGCGTTCATTTCGCTGGCCTGGATCGCCGGCGCCGGCGGCCTGGCCAACCTCCTGTTCGGCCCGGGCATCTGGAAAATCCGCACCGTCGACCAGTTCTTCGCCCGCCCCGAGCTGATCGGCCTCGCGGTCGCGGCGATCATCCCCGTCATCCTGTTCTGGGCGTTCGCGGCGATGGTGCGCCGGGCCCAGGAGATGCGCATTGCGGCGCAGTCGATGACGGAAGTGGCCTTCCGCCTGGCCGAGCCGGAGAACCTTGCCCAGGACCGCGTCATGATGATCGGTCAGGCCGTGCGCCGCGAGGTGGCGGCGATGGGCGAAGGCATCGAACGCACGCTGGCGCGTGCCGTCGAGCTGGAAACGCTGGTGCACAGCGAAGTCAACCAGATCGAGCGCTCCTATTCGGAGAACGAAGCCCGCATCCGCTCGCTGGTCGACGGTCTCGGCAGCGAGCGCGAAGCCGTCGTCACCCATGCCGAGCGCGTCCGCGCCTCGATAGCCAGCGCGCATGAGACGCTTAGGGACGAGATCGGCTCGGCCAGCGACATCATCCGCGACTCGATCCTCAATGCCTCGACCAAGCTGTCGATGACGATCAACAATTCCGGCGACACGCTGATCGACCGCATCAACGAGAGCTCGATGTCGATCTTCGATTCTGTCGAAGGCCGGCTCGATACGATCACCGACCGGCTGTCGACCTCGGGCGAGGCCTTCGCCAGCCTGCTCGATACGCGTATCGCCAAGCTGACCGACACCACCGACGGCCTCACCCGGTCGCTGACCGACCTGCTCGACGACCGCACCAGCGGCATGGTTTCGCTGCTCGGCGGCGCCGCTCGCACGCTGAGCTCCGAGTTCGAAAACAGCCTCAGCGGCATAGAGCGCACGCTGGCCGAGCGCGGCCAGGCTTTGATCAGCGAATTCCAGACCCGCGCCGAAGCGCTCGACACCGGCACTCAGAAACTCAACGCCGCGCTCGAGGCGCGCGCGCGCCAGATCAACGAGACGCTGGTCGAACGCGCACGCGAGATCGCCCACACTTTCGCCGAGAGCAAGGACCAGCTGTCGGCGATGATCGACCAGGGCAAGACCCAGATCGGCGCGGACATGGCCGACATCGTCTCGTCAACCTCCTCCATGCTCGAGGCCCGCGCCAGCGACTTCGCCGGCCGCATGGAAGCCGCCCGCCATGTCGTGTCGCGTTCCTTCGACAGCGACATCCAGCGGCTCGCGGATGCCCGCGTCGGCATCGAGGAAGCGGTGGAGAACCACAGCCGCAAGCTCTCGGAAAGCCGTGACCGCATGGCTGCCGCCATGCAGGCCGACCTGGCGACGTTCGCCGAAAGCCGCGCCGGAATCGATGCAGCCGTGACCGACCAGGTGCAGAAGCTGGCGGAAGGCCGCAACCTTATCGCTCGCGCGCTGGAAGAGGATCTGCGCAAGGTCAACGAATCGCGCGCCGCCATCGACGCATCGCTCGGCAGCCATCTGGAGCAGCTCGAAGAGGGTCGCAACCGGCTTGCCCAGGCTTTGAATGAAGACTCAGGAAAACTCGTGCAAGCCCGTACGATCATTGATGAAATGGTTGCCGGGCATGTCGGGAAGCTCGCCGAGGGGCGCAACATTCTGTCGCGTGCCCTGGAAGCCGATCTCAGCAAGCTGGCCGACAGCCGCGCCAGCATTGATGGGCTGGTCGCCGGCCAGGTCGAGAAGATCGGCGAAGGCCGCTCCGTGCTTGCCAAGGCGCTCGAGACCGACATCATCGGCATCAGGAACCTGATCGAGACCCACTCCGCCAAGCTCGCCGAAGACAGGGGTGAGCTCAGCCGTTCGCTGGAGAGCGACCTGTCGGGCATCAGGAACCTGATCGAGGGTCATTCCGTCAGGCTGGCCGACGACCGCAGCTTGCTGTCGCAGACGCTCGAAGCCGACCTCGCCAAGCTGGCGGAGGGCCGGGCCAGCATCGACGGGCTGGTCGCAGGCCAGGTCGAAAAGCTCGCCGAGGGCCGCGATATCCTCAAGCGCGCGCTCGAGGCCGATATCAGCACGATCAAGGGCGCCATCGCCGGTCATTCCGAGCGGGTCGCGGAAGAGCGCAGCCAGCTATCCAAGGCCCTGGAAGCCGATCTGCAGAACGTCAACAGCCTGATAGCGGATCACACGAACCGGCTCGTCCAGGATCGCTCGACGCTGTCGCAGGCCCTGCAGGACGACCTGCAGAACGTGAACGGCATCATGGCCGATCACCAGAACCGGCTGGTCCAGGACCGTTCGACGCTGGCCAAGGCGCTTGAGGACGACCTCGCCAAGCTGGCTGAGAGCCGCTCCAGCATTGACGGGCTGGTCGCCGGCCAAGTCGAGAAGCTTGCCGAGGGCCGCGATATCCTCAAGCGCGCCCTGGAAGCCGATCTCAACACGATCCGCAGCGCGATTGCCGACCAGTCGCAGAAACTCACCGACAACCGCGCGGAATTCGCACGCGTGCTGGAAGCCGATCTGGAGAACGTCAACGGCCTTCTCCAGGGCCACAGCGACAGGCTTGCCCAGGATCGATCGGCGCTTTCCAAGGCGCTCGAGGACGATCTCGCCAAGCTGGCCGAGAGCCGCTCCAGCATCGACGGGCTGGTCGCTGGCCAGGTCGAGAAGCTTGCCGAGGGTCGCGATATCCTCAAACGCGCCCTGGAAGCGGACCTGCAGAAGCTCGCCGCGGGCCGCAGCGAGATCGACGACATCATCGCCGGTCATGTTGGCAAGCTGGCCGAAGGCCGAGACATGCTGTCCCGTGCGCTGGAAGACGATCTGGCGAAGCTCGTCGACACGCGCAAGGACGTCGACCGTTCGCTGTCCGGCCATATCGACCAGATCGCAGCCAGGAGCGGCGACATCTCGGCATCGATCGCCGCCGATGTCGAGAAGATCGAACAGGCCTTCAACCGGCAGACCGGCATCATCGAGGAACGCGCCGGAACCATGGAACGTGCGCTGTCGACCGGCGTCGACAATGTCCGCAACGTGCTGGAGAAGAGCGCGGTCTTCGTCGCCGGCGCCCTGCGCGAGAAGGTCATGGAGGTCACCAGCGTCCTGCACGAACAGGCGGGGCAGGCCTTCAGCGATGCCGACCGCAAGATCGCCGAACGCGCAGAACAGACCTCGTCGGCCCTGCTCGCCAGGGCCGAGGACATCGCGCGCGCCTTCGAGGACGCCGATCGCCGCCTGCATGCGCGTGCAGAGGACACCACCAGCGCGCTGCTTGCCCGCCACGACGACATATCGAGTTCGATGCTCGCCCGTGCCCAGGAGACCGCCGATCAGCTGGCCGCACGCGCCAGTGAGATCGCCGGCACCTTCGACGCGGCGGACCAGAAGCTGGTTGCACGTGCGGTTGAAACGGCGCAGTCGCTGGCAGCCCGCGCCGGCGACATCCTGCGCAATTTCGAGGGCGCCGACGAACGGCTGAGCATGCGCATCGGCGAGTCGGCCGAAGCGCTTGCCGCACGCGCCTCGGATCTCGGCCGCATCTTCGATGCCGCCGACCAGCATCTGATCTCGCGCATCGCCGAAGGTTCGGAAGCCTTGTCGTCGCGTGCATCGGAGATCGCCCGCATCTTCGACGATGCGGATCAGCGTCTGGTCGCCCGCATCGCCGACAGCACCACGACCATCGGCGGCCATGCCGAGACCATCGTCGGGGCCTTCGCCAGCACCGAGCAGCGGGTCGCCGACCGCGCGCGTCAGACCGGTCAGGAACTGGCCGTCCACGCCCGCGAGATCGAGCAGGCGCTGGCCGGCGCCGACGAGCGCCTGGCGTCGAATGCGGCGGCAGCAGCGGCCCCTG
>NZ_RZSG01000575.1:0-3887 GCF_003997725.1 Mesorhizobium sp. M4A.F.Ca.ET.050.02.1.1 | reverse complement strand
TTCTCGCTCGACGCGGCCCTGCTGCTCGCCCAGATGCAGAAGGACAATGTCGGCGCGATCGCGCTCGGCCTGCCCGTCAACATGGACGGGTCGGAAGGCCCGCGCGCCCAGAAATCGCGCGCTTTCGTGCGCAACATGGCGTCCCTGTCCGACCTGCCCTTCGTGCTCTGGGACGAAAGGTTGTCGACGGTGGCGGCCGAGCGGACGCTGATTGAGATGGATTTTTCGCGCAGGAAGCGCGCCGACAAGATCGATTCGGCGGCGGCGGCCTTTATTCTGCAGGGAGTGCTGGATCGGCTCCAGTCACTTGAGGAACCGAACCCGACCAGCGATTCCTGACCCAGGCGGTGATGTTGCGGCGGCGGCGGAACGCCCACAGCGCCATCAGCAGGAAGCTGTCGAAGACGCAGGCTTTCGCCACCATGCCGGGAATCAGAGCGGGATCGATGCCCAGCATCTCGCCGTAAAGCTGGAACACCAGGTCATGCAGCGGGCGGCTCAGCATCACGTAGCCGAAATTCATGTCGTTGAGCGACAAGAAGAACCAGCCCCAGAACAGGAGCAGCGGAGCGGCCCAGAGCGCGAACAGGGTACGCATCAGCGGCCATCCCTCGAATTCGCTTCCGGACGACCGGAAATGCGTGACAGCAGCGAACTGTGCGCGGCGCCCCGTGCCATGACATGGGCGGTCGCGCGGAATTCATTGTCGGCCGCGAATGCCTCAACCCGCGCCGAGCGCTGCTCGGCCAGCACCGCGACATAGGAAGCAAGCAGCGCCGTCAGTTGGACGGCGACGACCATGAACAGCCCGTCGATGCCTTGCGCCGCGCCGCCGACCAGAACCAGCGACAGCACGCCGGAGGCGGAAATGAAGGCGATGCGCGCGACACCATCCGTGGCGTCGGGATTTGCCGCTATGTTGAGCAGCGTTTCGACGAAGGCCCAGCAGAACAGCACCGCCACAACCAGCAGCGCGATCGACAGCGGCGCCACGACGGCGGCGTTTTCCAGGCCGGTGATGCGGCCGTTTTCCACCTCAAGGCCAAGCACGCCAAGGGCTGCCGCGACACCTCGATTGCCGTCGATGCAGATAAAGGCCAGCAGGGCGAAAACGATCGCCCAGTGCAAGGCCAGAAAAGAGGTCAATACATGCCGCATGGCGTTCCTGCTTTGCAGGGCAAGGAACGACATGGTTAACCAATCCTTGCTCCGACGGGAACAGTGGGCCTTGCGGGCCGCCGCCGCAATGGAAACCATTCATTAAGGTTAACGCCTATCCACAGGCCGGGATAAGGGACCGCACAGGTCCGCTCAGTTCACCGGCGGATAAAGCGTGTCGACGATCATGCGGGCGTCGTGGCGCGAATCGAGCATGCCATAGGTGTTGCGCCACTGGCCGGCGAGACGCGTCTCGACGAAGGCGTCTGCGATACGCCCTGCCCCCAACCGGCGAAGCTCGGCCGCCGCCGCCGACAGCGCCAGTTGCTCGGTGAGCAGGCGCGCCGAGCCCTCGTCGGTCGCCGCCACCTGCATGGCAGCCTTGAGCACGCCAATGGTGCCGCGGCCGCCTGCGCCGAGGTCGCGGTCGATGCCGGCCAGCACCTCCTCGAACAGGCCTGGCGCGCGGCCCAGCACGCGCAGCACGTCAAGCGCCATGACATTGCCGGAGCCTTCCCAGATCGCATTTACCGGAGCCTCGCGGTAGTAGCGGGCGAGCGGCGCCTCTTCGACATAGCCATTGCCGCCGAGGCATTCCATGGCTTCGTAGAGCAGCGGCGGCGCGATCTTGCAGACCCAGTATTTGACGACCGGCGTCATGGCGCGGGCGAAAGCCGCCTCGCCGCGATCGCTGGCCGCCTCGTCGAAAGAGCGCGCCAGACGAAACGACAGCGCGGTGGCGGCGGCAACGTCGAGCGCCATATCGGCAAGCACACGCTGCATCAGCGGCTGGTCAACCAGATTGGCGCCGAACACCTGTCGATGGCGGGCGTGGTGGACGGCTTCGGCCACCCCTGCCCGCATGATCGCCGATGAGGCGACGGCGCAGTCAAGCCTGGTCAGCGTCACCATGTCCATGATCGTCTTGATGCCAGCGCCAGGCTCGCCAACCATCTCGCCGATGGCGTTGACGAACTCCACTTCCGAGGAGGCATTGGAGCGATTGCCAAGCTTGTCCTTCAGCCGCTGGAAGCGGAAACCGTTGCCGGAGCCGTCGCCAAGGATGCGCGGAACAAGGAAGCAGGAAAGCCCTTCCGGCGCCTGCCCGAGCACCAGGAAGGCGTCGGACATCGGCGCCGACATGAACCATTTGTGGCCGGTCAGGCGATAGAATCCGCTGCCCGCCCGCTCGGCCCTTGTCACGTTGGCGCGCACATCGGTGCCGCCCTGCTTCTCGGTCATGCCCATGCCGAGGGTGAGCCCGGTCTTTTCGACCGGTGGCTTCTGGCTCTGGTCGTATTTGCGGGTCGTTACGCGCGGCGCCCATTCGCGGAACAGTTTTGGGCTTGCCATCAGCGCCGCCAGCGAGGCGCTGGTCATGGTGATCGGGCAGAGGTGCCCGGTCTCCAACTCGGCGGTGATGTAGAAGCGCGCCGCCCTCACCTGATGACGGCGGCCGATCTCGGCGTCGCCGTTTTCCCAGACCGAGGAATGCAGTCCGTTGGCGACCGAGCGGCGCATCAGGGCGTGGTAGGCGGGATGGTACTCGACCAGATCGATGCGCCGGCCCTGGCGATCATGGGTTTTGAGCTTCGGCGTCTCGACATTGGCGAGGCGGGCCAGTTCCTGCGCTTCCTGCGTCAGCACGAAACGGCCGAGCCCGTCGAGGTCCTTGCGCACCGGTTCAGAAAAGCGCTCGGCAAGCTGGATCAGCAACGGATCGCCCCGCCAGGCGTTGCCGCCCGTCAGCGGCGGCGGCTGGTTCGTCACGTCGTCGGTCACGCCCTGTCCTTATCTTGCGAAAGCTACGAATCCGAAGCCTTCGGCGGGTTATAGCCCAAGCGTTGCCGCGCGCACGACGAAAATACCGGGGAGAAAGCCTGCAATCCAAAGCTGGTGCTTGCGGCTGGGGACACCGCACCCTATAGCAGCGCCTTGAGATGACCGACGCTTCGTCCTTGCCGCTCTACCCTCATCGCCATCTTCTGGGCATCCGCGATCTTTCCCCCGCCGATATCGAGCTGCTGCTCGACCGGGCGGACCGGGCCGTCGCGATCTCGCGGCAGCCGGAGAAGAAAACCTCGACGCTGCGCGGCCGCACCCAGATCAACCTGTTCTACGAGGCCTCGACCCGCACGCAGTCGTCGTTCGAACTGGCCGGCAAGCGGCTCGGCGCCGACGTCATGAACATGTCGGTGGCGAGTTCCTCAGTTAAGAAGGGCGAGACGCTGATCGACACGGCGATGACGCTCAACGCCATGCGGCCGGACATCTTGATCATCCGTCACCAGTCGGCGGGTGCGGCAGCACTCCTGGCGCAGAAGGTCGGCTGCTCCGTCGTCAATGCCGGCGACGGCGCGCATGAGCATCCTACGCAGGCGCTGCTTGACGCCCTGACCATCCGCCGCGCCAAGGGGCCGCTGTCGAAGCTGATCGTGGCGATCTGCGGCGACATCCTGCATTCGCGCGTCGCCCGCTCCAACATCATGCTGCTCAATGCGCTCGGTGCCCAGGTGCGCGTCGTCGCGCCCTCGACGCTGCTGCCCTCGGGCATCGACAGGATGGGCGTCATCGTCGCCCGCTCGATGGCCGAAGGCCTCAAGGACGCCGATGTCGTGATGATGCTGCGCCTGCAGCGCGAGCGCATGGAAGGCGCTTTCGTGCCGTCGATTCGTGAGTATTTCCGCTATTTCGGCCTCGATGCCGAGAAGCTCAAGGCGGCCAAGGAC
>NZ_RZSG01000574.1:0-3899 GCF_003997725.1 Mesorhizobium sp. M4A.F.Ca.ET.050.02.1.1 | reverse complement strand
TATCGCGCTGATCGGCCGCCACGGCCTGCCGCATGCTCGCGCCATCGCCCGCCGCAAAGCTTTGAACCCGACCATCGCGGACCTGATCAAGGCGCTGGAAAAGCCGACGCTGGTCAGGCTGCGGCCGCCGCAGCCCATCGTCCAGGCATTGCCCGCGAAGGCCGACCCGGCACCCGTCGGGTCAGAAGCACCGATAGTCAAGGACGAACCCGCCCTTCCCGCCAGCGCGGACATGCGTGAGACGCCCGGCATTGCCGCCGCAAATGCCAGGCGCCGGCTGCGCGCGATGATGCGCCCCGAAGCGGGAACCGAGAGCGTCAATCCGTTTATCGCCCCGTCGACCTTCACCAAGTTGCGTGAGACGGCGCTGACCGGCAACGCCGCCTTCTTCCAGACGGCGCTGGCGGACGCGCTCGATATCGATTTCCAGACGGCGCGGGCGCTGACCGAACAGGCAGGCTATGCTGCGTTGCTTGCCGCGTTGCGCTCGCTCGACCTCAACGAGGACCGGGCCTTCCTGATCGCCGTCGCCGTCTATCCCAGAGAGTTTCCGCACCCGCAGGCGATCCGCCTGTTCCTCGACCGCTACCGCCTGCTGCACCGCGACGCCGCACTCGACAAGGTGCGCGCCTGGAAGGTTGAGACCCTGTCGCGGGCGATCCGCGGCAATGCGGGCGAGGTGGCGAATGCCGAGGAACGCCGAGCCTCGAACAGCGACGACTCCGCCGCAAACCTCAAGGCGTCATGAGTCCGTCTTGACGGACAAAAGGTCCTCGACCGGAACGGCGCCGGCCTCGATCTCGACCACCCAGATGTCGGGATCGAATTTCTTCTCGCGCTCCAGCCTGGCGTCGAACGGTGCGGCATCGTCGCCGGTACCAAGCAGGCTGAAGAAGCGCTCGTCAGGCTTGGCCGAATCGTAGCTGGTCTGCGGCGCCGGCCCGAACAGGGCGACCGCGCCCAGCCGGCCGCGCGACAGCACGAAGACCGCGCCCGCCTCGGCCGCGCCGCGCTTCGCCACCGCGGCAAAACCGCCGGCGGCGAACACTCGGCGCAACAGGGCCGACACCCACAGATCGGTGGTCACGCGCATGGCAAGGCTCCGGACGGCATGCGCGGCTCCTTACAACATCGGCCCGTGATTGCGCCAGCTGTCGCCCGACGCTCAGTTGGTGAGGCCGATCTCGCGCATCTTGACGTACACGATCTCATCGGGCTCGCCGGTCTCAGGCAAGCCGAACAACGACTGGAACTCCTTGATCGCCGCCTTGGTGCGGGCGCCGACGACGCCGTCGAGCTGCATGTCGTTGTTGCCGAAGGCCTTCAACCCGGCCTGGATCTTGACAATGCGGGCGTCGGGCGCCTCGGCGGACACGTTGGCCGGCGCCGAGACTGGAATCGGTGCCGCCAAAGGCGCCGCTGCCGGAGCTGTGGCCCTGTCCACGGGCCTCGGCACGGGATGCGGAATGGCCGCCGTCGTCTGCTTGGCGCCGAGCTGGTCGAGCAGCATGGCGTCGATCTCGCCGGTGGCCGGCAGGCCGACCTTCTGCTGATAGGCCTGGATGGCCTTGCGGGTGTTGGGGCCGGAAATGCCGTCGACTGTCCCGGAATAGAAATCGAGATCTTTCAAAATGCCTTGGACCTGTTCGACGGTCGGATCGCTCTTGACCGGCGCAGGCCGCACGATGTTGATGGTGGTCTCGGGCTCTTCCGCACCAGCACGCGGAAAATCCTCGATGCTCCTGGTGGCGAAGAACGCGCCGGCGTGCGGGAAAGGCTGGTACCAGAGCGCGTTGGCCGAGACATAAAATAGCGTCACCAGGAAGGCGGTCGAACCGCCGACCAGCACCGGATTGCGCGAGATCATGCCGCCGAGTGCAATCGCGCCCTCCTCGAAGGCGCTGCTCTGGCGCTTGACCGCCCTAGGCTGTTTTGCGGAGCGAGCCATTCCTGTCCCCTTTCGCATGCCCCTTGGTCTTCAGCGCGGGTATCGCCAACACCCCATCGCTCTTGTCCGAACGACCTCTCGGTCCGTTCACCGGCAGGCTGATCGTCACCGTGGTGCCCTCACCCGGCATGCTCTCGATCGACATGGTGCCGTCATGCAGTGCCACAAGGCCCTTGACCAGCGACAGGCCGAGCCCGGTTCCCTCGAAGCGGCGCGTATAGTCGTTCTGGATCTGCATGAAGGGCTTGCCGAGATTGACGAAATCCTCCTCGGCGATGCCGATGCCGGTATCGCTGACCCAGAAATGCAGCCGCGAGCCGACCCGCTTGGCGCCCACCACGACCTTGCCGCCATCAGGTGTGAACTTGATGGCGTTGGAGACGAGGTTGATCAGTATCTGCTGAACGGCGCGGCGGTCGGCGTTGATCTCGCCCGCATCCGGCGCGATTTGCGCGGCAAGCCTGATATTCTTGGCCTCGGCCTGCAGCCGCATCATCGACTGGCACATATCGACCGCTTCAGCGAAGCGGAACGGCTCGGGCTCGGTCGCGTAGGCGCCGGCCTCGATCCGGGAAACGTCGAGGATCGAGGTGACGACGTTGAGGAGATGCTGGCCGGAGTCCCTCACCAGGCCGACATATTCCTTCTGGCGCGGATCGCCGAAGGGACCGAACATCTCATGCAGCAGCATGTCGGAGAAGCCGATGATGGCGTTGAGTGGCGTGCGAAGCTCGTGGCTGACCACGGCCAGGAAACGTCCTTTCGTCACCTCGGCCGCGGCCGCGGTCTCGTTAGCGGCGGCGAGCTTTTCGCGCAGGGCCGCGACCTCGTCGTTTTCGCTGAGCAGGAGCATAAAGGTGTCCCGCTGCTCGCCCCGCATTAGCTGAAGACGAAACGGCCGGAAATTGTCGGCGGCGCCTGACCCATCGCGCGGCAGCCGGATGCGCAGGTCGACCCGGCGCATTGCGGCACCGTCGCGCATATCGGCGAGCGCGGAGAGATAGTCGACACGATCGGCGAGGTGGACGCGCTCGAACAGGCCGGTACCGAGAAGAAGCTCCGGCTGAAGTTTCAGGATGGCGCGCGCCTTGGCTGAAGCGTCCAGTACCTCGCCCTGCCGGCCCAACTGCAGCACGACGGCATCGATGATGTCCTCAAGCCGGTCGCGGGCGAGCGACACCGGCTGGGTGTTGCCAGGATCACGGAGCGAATTCAGACGCGGGACCAGGGTCAACGCCCAGGCCAGCGGCAACAGCCAGTGCCAGGCGGCGATCCCGGCCGAGCCGAGCGGCAACAGCGGGCCGGCGAAAAGCTGCAGCAGGACGGCGCCGAGCGCGGACAGCGCGCCCCACAGGGCGGCGCGTCGCGAGCCGCCGATCCACCAGGCTTCGAACGGGAGCGTAAGCGCAAGCAGCGCGACCGGCGAGGCAAGACCGCCGGCGGCGAAGATCGCGCCTGCAAGAGCAAGGCCGCCGAACAAGAGCGCCGCACGGCCGACGAGCGCCATCCGGCCGGATGCCGCAACCAGCAGCGCGGCGAACCAGCAAAGGCCGAAGGCGGCGAAGATCGCGGTCACCGTCACGGCGGCGCCAAGGCTCGAGGTGACCAGCGTCACCGCGGCGCCGGCGGCAAGGAAGGGGGCTGCCAGCATGACGCCGATGAAGCGGCGCTGGCGCAGGCGCTCGCCCACGCCCGTTATGGTCGGATGGACCATACGTTCGCAGCCGGCAGCCATCGCGCCAGGCAATTCAGCGTATCTGGCCGTAATCGAACTCAACGCACTCGCACCCGGTCGTGAACTGCCCTGCTTTTCGCAGGTCGCTTTTGCTTGCCCTGAGACTCGCATCCAGCGTTTAAGGAATGGATAAGGCTGACCCGGTCGACGCCCGGCCCACGGCAAATATTGAGACGCCGGCGCGGGAAAGCCCGGCGATCTCGCGCCATGGTAAAC
>NZ_RZSG01000573.1:0-3901 GCF_003997725.1 Mesorhizobium sp. M4A.F.Ca.ET.050.02.1.1 | reverse complement strand
CCCGGCAAAGGCACGCGCTTCTCCGTCATCCTGCCGGTGGCCGCGGTCGCGGCTCCCCGGCGCGAGATCGAGAAGGCGCCGGCGCGCGTGGCCTCCTCGCTTGCCGGCCTCAAGGTGCTGTGCATCGACAACGATGCCCGCATTCTCGACGGCATGCGGCTGTTGCTCGAAGGCTGGGGCTGCCATGTCGAAACGCTCACCGGCGCCTGGCAGGTGGCGGGATCGGCGGAGAGCCGGCCAGACATCGTGCTGGCGGACTATCATCTCGACAGCGGCACCGGGCTCGACGCGATCGCGACGCTGCGAGCGCTTCACGGCCAGGATTTGCCGGCCGTGCTGGTCACGGCCGACCGATCGAGCGAAGTGCGCGCATCGGCAGGCCGGCTCGACGTGCCGGTGATCAACAAGCCGCTGAAGCCGGCCGTGCTGCGCTCGATGATAGCGCGGATTAGGCCGCTGTCTTCGGCGGCGGAATAGCCGCGCCTGCTTACAACACAGGCCCAGCCCTGTCTCAGCGGTGTCCAAGGCTTGCGATGTAGGCGCAGAACATGTCGGCCATGGCATCGGCGTAGGCTTCGATCTCCGCGTCGGTGCGCGGGCTTGCCGAAAAATCCTTTCCCGCCGCGCTCAACGTCATCGTGATCAGATCGCCGGCCAGGTCCTGGGTTGCTTGCGGGGTCCCGGGCAGAACTTCGCGGAGGAAAGCCTGGACGGTGCGCTCACCCGAGGCCCTTGCCTCGTGCGCCTCGGGCGCGTCGCGGTAGAGTGGGGCGGCGTCATTGAGTGCCACGCGCACGGCAGCTTCCTCGCACTCCGAGCGGATAAAGGCATGGACCAGCGTGCGCATCCGCTCCAGCGGCGGCCGCTTGTCGTCCTCCAATATGGTGCGCAGCAAACCGCCCGTCTGCCGCCATTCATCGCTCTGCAGCCTGAACAGCAGCGCTGCCTTGTTGGGGAAATATTGGTAAAGCGAGCCGACGCTCACGCCGGCCCTTTCTGCCACGCGCGTGGTGGTGAAGCGCTGGGCGCCCTCACTCGCCAGAACCTGAACAGCAGCCTCCAGGATCGCCGAAACAAGTTCCGTCGCGCGAGCCTGCTTGGGCTGCTTTCGCGAGGAAATAGAAAGGCTTAAGCGTTCGGTCATGGCGCGGCCGGGTAATGCGAATTGGAAACCTGAAGGATTATTCGTATTTTCAGCACAACACAAGAACACAGCCATTTTCGATTGGAGACTTCGATGATCACGCTCACAAACGCCCCGCTTGCACCCCTGCTCGCCCGCCTGTTCAAGGAAGCCGAGACCGCAACCAGCCCGGCGATGGCCGGCATCTCGCACGACGAGCGGGAACGCCTGCTGCGCAGCAAGACCGAGTATATCGATCTCTACGGGCGGCTGAGGGATTTGTGGCTCGCTGTCTCGCCGGAAACCGGCACGCTGCTTTATATGCTGGCACGCAGCAGCGGCGCGCGCGTCATCATCGAGTTCGGCACCTCGTTCGGCATCTCGACGCTCTATCTTGCCGCGGCGCTCAGGGACAATGGCGGCGGCCGCCTGATCACCACCGAGTTCGAGCCGTCCAAGGTGGTCCGCGCCAAGGCAAATCTGACGGAGGGCGGCCTCATCGACCTGGTGGAAATCCGCGAGGGCGATGCGTTGCAGACGCTGAGGGCCGACCTGCCCGACGCGATAGACCTTCTATTGCTGGATGGCGCCAAGGCGCTCTATCCGGAAATCTTGAGCCTGGTCGAGAGCCGGTTGAAACCGGGCGCGCTGGTCATCGCCGACAATGCCGACCTCTCTCCCGAATATCTGGAGCGCGTGCGCTCGCCGGCATCGGGCTACATCTCCACCCCTTTCGGCGACGATGTCGAGCTGTCCGTGCGGCTCAGATGAACAAGCCTCGGTACAAGCAGCTGATGCTGCTTCGACGGCCGCCAATCAGCTCGCAGGTTGCAGCGGGTCGCCGCCGATCCGGGAGAGCTGGATCACCGCCTGGGTGCGGCTGTCGACGCCGAGCTTCTGCAGGATGGCCGAGACATGCGCCTTGATCGTCGCCTCGGAGACGCCAAGCTCATAGGCGATCTGCTTGTTGAGCAGGCCTTCGGCCAGCATGCCGAGCACACGCGTCTGCTGCGGCGTCAACGCCTGCAGGCGCCTGATCAGGTCGGAGATCTCGGGATCGCGCTCGACGCCGAGATCGATACCGACGGGCGCGGCGATATCGCCGGCCAGCACCGCCTGCACGGCACGGCGGATTTCCTCCATGCTGGCCGATTTGGAGATGAACCCGGAGGCGCCGAGGTCGAGCGCGCGGCGGATCGTCACCGGGTCATCATGCGCCGAGACCACGATCAGCGGCACGGCCGGATGAACGCCACGCAGCGAGATCAGGCCGGACAGGCCGCTGGCGCCCGGCATCGACAGGTCGAGCAGCACCAGATCGATATCCTCATTGGCCACGACCAGCGCCTTTGCGCTTTCGAAATCGCCGGCCTCGTGGATGGCGGCGACGTCGCCGATGCCGGCAAGCGCCTCCTTCAGCGCACCGCGAAAAAGCGGATGATCGTCGGCGATGACGAAAGTGTAACCCGACGGCAAACAGTCCTCCCCGAATCCCGGCATTGCTGTTGTGCTTTTTACGGGATCGGATCGATTATGCGGCGATATCGGCCGTTTTCAAGCGGCAAAGGCCGGGCGTTCAGGTCTTTTGCTGGTTGAGCCTGGCGCCGTCGTCGCCATTCTCCTTGTCCATATCCTTGACGATGTCCTTGAACGTCCGGAAGAACTGCTCCATGTAGCCCAACGTCTTGTTGAAATCCTCTTCGCTCGGCAGCTGTGATTCCAACCGGGCGGAAAGCGAGTTCTCAAGCTTGGCGACACGCTCGTCCAGCGCCTTGACCGAGGTCTGCAGCTTGTCGACCTCGTCCTGGAAGGCGGCGCGTTCGTCGGCCGCCATCTTGCAGACGAGCTGGCCGGAGCGCTCTTCGCAGATCGACATGGCGCCGGTCTGGGTGTCCATGCGGATATAGCCATTAGCCGACTTTTCCAGCCGGTAGCGATCGGTTTCCCCGGAAAAGGCCGACACGGCGACCAGCGAGAAAAGTGCCGCTGGGATCAGTATGTACTGCGGACGCATGTTGTCCTCCATGAGCCAGTCTATGCAACCCTATCACAGCTTTGCGCCGGAAGTGGGGAAGAGTCGTTCCTTGCCTCGACGCAGGCTACCGCCGGAAAAACCGTGCAACACTTTTCCAGACCTTGCCTGCACCCTTTCCCGCGCGGTTCGTTCGGACTATAGCGCAGCCATGTCTCAGTTTATCTACAAGATCGCGCCAGAAGCGCTCTGGCGCGAGGCGGAGCGAAGCGGCCGCTTCACCGGCGCGCCGATCGACGTCGCCGATGGCTTCATCCATTTCTCGACCGCCGATCAGGTGCGGGAGACGGCGGCCAGGCATTTTGCCGGCCAGACCGGCCTGCTGCTGATCGCCATCGATGGCGACCGCCTCGGCGGTGCCCTGAAATACGAGGTCTCGCGCGGCGGCGCGCTGTTCCCGCATCTCTACGCGCCGCTCGATCTCTCAGCAGTCCTTTGGATCCGTCCCCTGCCGCTCGGCGCCGACGGCCGGCATGAGTTTCCCGACCTGGAGACGGAAATGAGCATGCTCGACCGTATCGGCCAGAAACTGCTGTTCACGCTCGATCCGGAAACGGCACATGGCCTGTCCATCGCCGCGCTCCGATGCGGCTTGCCGGTCGCCCCGCGCGCGCCGCGCGACGAGCGGCTGAAGCTGCGCGTCGCAGGCCTCGATTTCCCCAACCCGCTCGGCATGGCGGCGGGCTACGACAAGAATGCCGAGGTGCCGGACGCACTGCTCGGCCTCGGCTTCGGCTTCGCCGAGG
>NZ_RZSG01000572.1:0-3911 GCF_003997725.1 Mesorhizobium sp. M4A.F.Ca.ET.050.02.1.1 | reverse complement strand
GGACACCGACGGCGACGGCTTCGTGAACTTCCCCACAGGAACCGCCGGCGGCAAGAACGTCGAGATCGTCATGCTGGTCAACAATGACTACACCACCGACAAGAGCCTTGCCGAGGGCGTCGTCGGCCAGATGGAGAAGCTCGGGCTTCGCGTCGTGCTCAACGGCCTCAATGGAACCCAGCGCGATGCCTCGCAATATTCCGGCCGCTTCGACTGGCTGGTGCGGCGCAACGACCAGGAGCTGACTTCTGTGGTGCAGAACACCGAGCAGCTCGCTCCGGTCGGCCCGAAGACCAGCTGGAACCACCGCGCGCCGGAAAGCGGCGAGGTCGACCTGATGCCGTTCGAGAAGGATCTCGTCGACATCGTCCGAAAGTTCGTCTCGTCACAGGACAATGACGAGCGCGCCAGCCTGATGAAGCAGTTCCAGAAGATCTCGACGGAACATGTCTACAATGTCGGCCTGACCGAATATCCCGGCGCGTTGATCGTCAACAAGCGTTTCTCCAACATCCCGCAGGGAACGCCGATCTTCATGTTCAACTGGGCCGAGGATTCGATCATCCGCGAGCGGGTCTTCGTCGCCGCCGACAAGCAGCACAAATACGAACTGTTCCCCGAGCAGCTTCCAGGCAAGCCCGGGGACAAGGGCCCGACGAACTGAGTTTCCTCCCCTGACCAAACTCCCGGCCGCGCCGCGCGCGCGGCCGGGACGAGATGAAGTCAGCGGCCAACCACTGAAGCGTGAATGCGAGGAGAACCGGACCGATGCTGCGATTCTTGGCTACGCGCATAGCGTCGGCGATCCCGGTCCTCGCCATACTGAGCCTGGTCACCTTTGCCATCATCCAGGCGCCGCCGGGCGACTATGCCGACTACATCCGCTCGCAACTCATCAACCAGGGCGGCGCCTCGTTCGCCGAAGCCGACGCGCAGGCGCAGGCCTACCGCGTCGAGCATGGCCTCGATAAGCCGCTGCCCATCCAGTATCTGAACTGGATCGGTGGTATCATCACCCGCGGCGATTTCGGCTACAGCCTCTATTACAACAAGCCAGTGGCCGATGTGGTCGGCGAGCGCCTGCCGCGCACGCTGCTGCTGGCGCTGGTCTGCCATCTGCTCGCCTCGGTGCTGGGCATCACATTCGGCATATGGGCGGCGACCCGGCAATATTCCTGGATCGACTCGACGCTGTCGGCCATTTCCTTTCTCGGCATGACGGTGCCGCGCTTCCTGATGGCGCTGATCATCGTCTATCTCCTGGTCTTCCAGTTAAACGTGTCGGAGATCGGCAGCTTCTTTTCGCCGGAGTATGGCGGCGCGCCGTGGTCGTGGGCAAAGTTCGTCGACCTGGTCAAGCATGTCTGGCCGGTGGTGGCGATCGCGACTTTCGGCGGGCTCGCCTACAACATGCGAGTCATGCGCGGCAATCTGCTCGACACGCTGAACGCGCAATATGTCGAGACGGCCAAGGCCAAGGGGCTGACTGGCGGCGCCGTCGTCATGCGCCATGCCGTGCCCAATGCACTGCATCCGCTGGTCATGTATCAGGGCGTGGTGCTGCCCTACATGCTGACCGGCGAGATCGAGACGGCGATTATCTTCGCGCTGCCGACCGTCGGACCGGCGATCGTGGGCTCGATGGCGGTCGGCGACGTCTATGTCACCGCCACCTTCATGATGGTGCTGTCGGCGACACTGATCGTCGGCAACATCATCGCCGACATGCTGCTCGTCCTGCTCGATCCGCGCATCCGCCAATACGGGGAGGGCTAGATGCTGGCGCGCGACACATCACTGCCACCGCCGCCCGCCGAGGGAGCCATCGAGAAATCCGCGCGCGGCAATGAGAGCTACATCGCGCTGGTCTGGCGGCGGCTGAAGCGTTCGTGGACCGGGATGGCCGGGCTTTGGCTCGTCGCGCTTCTGCTTCTCATGGCGGTGTTCGCGGAGTTTCTGGCTCCAATGGACCCGAAGGCCACGGATATAGGCTTCGCCCCGCCGCAGCTGCCGAGCTTCCATGACAAGGACGGCAATTTCGTCGCGCGACCGAGGGTGTATGCGCTGGCCGATTCCGCCGATCTCGATCCGGTCACCTTCCAGCCGATCGTCGGCCCCGACTATGAGCATCCGAGACTGCTTGGGTTCTTCGTCGAGGGCGCGCCCTACAAGCTCCTCGGACTGGTCCCGGCGGACCGGCATTTCTTCGCCTCCATGGACGGACAGCCGGTGCATTTCCTCGGCACCGACAAGTTCGGCCGCGACGTGCTGTCACGCGCCATCCACGGCTCGCGCGTCTCGCTGATGATCGCGCTGACGGTCGTCTTCATCATCACCATCATCGGCACCACCGTCGGCATGGTCTCCGGCTATTTCGGCGGCAGGTTCGACGTCTGGGTGCAGCGCTTCGTCGAACTGGTGCTCGCCTTCCCGCAGCTGCCGCTCTACCTGGCGCTGACCACGCTGATCCCGGTCACCGCGCCGACCAACGTTTTCCTCGCCTTTGTCATCATCGTCATGTCGGCGCTGGGCTGGGCGCAGATGTCGCGCGAGGTGCGCGGCAAGACACTGGCGCTGGCGCGAATAGACTATGTACGCGCCGCCATGGCGGTCGGCGCCACCGACCGGCGCATCATCATGCAGCACATCTTCCCCAATGTGATGAGCCACGTGATCGTCGCCGTGACACTGGCGATCCCGACGGTGGTGCTGCTCGAATCCTTCCTCGGTTTCCTCGGCTTTGCGGTCAAGCCGCCGCTGATCTCGTGGGGGTTGATGCTGCAGGACACCGCGACCTATTCGGTCATCGGCACCTATCCCTGGATTCTGTCGCCGGTCGGTTTCGTGCTGGTCACCGTCTTTGCCTTCAACGCGCTGGGCGACGGCCTGCGCGATGCCGTCGACCCCTATTGAGGTGGCTGGGATGTCCGTTGTACTCGCCGAACCCTTCGCACCAGCCTTCCGCCGCGACCATGGCGGGCGCCAGGACAAGCCCATCATCGACGCCCGCAACATCGAGGTCGCCTTCAAGGTCGAGCATGGCGTCGTCGATGCGGTCAAGGACGTCTCGTTCCAGCTCTATCGCGGCGAGACGATCGCGATCGTCGGCGAATCGGGTTCCGGCAAGTCTGTGACGGCGCGCACGGTCATGGGGTTGCTGTCGCGGCGTGCGACCGTGTCGCCCAGATCGAGCGTCGAATATGACGGCCAGGACATCCTGAAATTCCCGGAGAGCGCTCGGCGCAAGCTGCGTGGCAACCGCATCTCGATGATCTTCCAGGAGCCGATGAGCTCGCTCAACCCGATCTATACGGTCGGCAGCCAGATCGTCGAAGCGATCAGGGTGCACCGCAAGGTCAGCCGCAAGGAGGCCTGGGCGCGGGCGCTGGAGCTTTTGCGGCATGTCCAGATCCCTGAACCGGAAGCGCGGCTGAAGCAGTATCCGCATCAGCTCTCCGGCGGGCAGCGCCAGCGGGTGATGATCGCCATGGCTCTGGCAAACGATCCCGATGTGCTGATCGCCGACGAGCCGACGACAGCGCTCGACGTGACGGTGCAGGCGCAGATCCTGAACCTGATCCGCAACCTGCAGAAGGAATTGCGGATGGCGGTGATCCTGATCACCCACGACCTCACTGTGGTGCGCAAGTTCTCCGACTACGTCTATGTCATGCAGCATGGCGAGATGTGCGAACACAATATCACGGAACGGCTCTTCGCCGATCCGCAGCATCCCTATACGCGACGGCTGCTGGCCTCCGAGCCGCGTGGGCGGCCGCAACCATTGCCCGAGGGCTGCGGCACCATCCTCGAAGCGAACCGCGTGCGCGTCTGCTTCATGCTGCGCCACGGCAGCTTCCTGAAGCCCGACTGGCGCGAGCTGGTCGCCGTCGACGACCTCGACCTCAAGC
>NZ_RZSG01000571.1:0-3913 GCF_003997725.1 Mesorhizobium sp. M4A.F.Ca.ET.050.02.1.1 | reverse complement strand
GAACAGTCGTTCGCTCAGGCCGCCACGACGTCGGCTGAATAACGCAGTTCGCGCAATGGTTTGACCCGGCTGGTCGTCTCGGAATAGAGCGGATGCGCCTTGTAGGCGGCCAGCGCCGCGTCGTCCTCGAATTCGGCATAGACGACCACGTCGATCGCGTTGGAGAACAGATCGACCTTGGTGTTGAGCGTCACTTCGAAATGCTTCGAGTGCGGAATCTTGCCCAATTCCTGCAGGCCCGATCGCACGGTCTCCACATCCTCCTTGTGCCGCACGCTGAAGAAAACGATGTGCCGGATCAAACCAGCCTCCTTGATCGTCATTTCAGGCGTGTTTTGTGGGAGCAAGGGCGCAGCGTCAACCGGCAACGATGTCGCGCCCGCCTTGCGGTTGCCGGGGCGTTAGGCCGCTCCGGTGACGTATCGCACGATGCGCGACATCTCCCTGATTGTTACGTCGAGGTAGTGGCCCTGATTGTAGAGGCCATCCCAGATCAGGAAGAAGGTGATGGCGCAGATGACGATGACGTAACGCATGGCTGAAACTATCGTATAGCGATTCCGCTGCAGGCGGCCATTTTCCCGCGGATTGTTGGCTCCAGATCCATCCTCGGCCTGCCCCTTGAAGTTCCTGCTGATGCCGTGGAAGATTGTGCCGGCAATTCAACGGCAAGCTCTGCAGTTCCGGTCGTGGCGACTGCGTTCGAGCCTGATGAATGGACCATGAGAGGGGTGGGGCCGGCGATGCGCGGGCTTCACGAAAGTCGGGGGCAGGAAATGGCTTTCAAGCAAGATCCTGGCATTGCGTCTGGCGATGCGGTGCTGCTTGACGAATTGAATTTCGCCGAGATCGTCAAGGGATTGCCGGCCAAGGCGCGCATGGTACTTTTGGCGGCCATGAACCTGCCGCGCGGCTCGCTCAAGGTCAGGATGCCGGACGGCCGCGCTGTCCTCGTCGGCGGCAAGGCGCCAGGTCCCGATGCCGAACTGGTGCTGAAGAACTGGCGTCTGCCCGGACGCGCCTTCTCCGGCGGCACGATCGGTCTTGCAGAATCCTACATGGACGGCGATTGGGACAGCCCGGACGTCACCAGCTTCCTCGAGCTGTTCGTGGTCAATTCCGCCCTCGGCGAGAAGGTCGCCGGCGGCGCCAACTGGCTCATCAACGCCGTCCAGCGCATCCGCCATTGGTTCAACGAAAACACGCATACCGGGTCGCGACGCAACATCTCGGCGCACTACGATCTCGGCAACGCCTTCTACGAGAAATGGCTGGATCCGAGCATGACCTATTCGTCGGCGCTTTATGCGACGGGCGCCAACGATCTCGAAAGCGCCCAGGCCGCCAAATATCGCGCGCTGGCAAAAGATACCGGCATCGGCAGGAAGGACCATGTGCTGGAGATAGGCTGCGGCTGGGGCGGCTTTGCCGAATTCGCCGCGCGCGAGATCGGTTGCCGCGTCACCGGATTGACCATCAGCCGCGAACAGCATGACTTCGCCAAAGCGCGTATCCAGAAAGCCGGGCTTGCCGACAAGGTCGACATCAAGCTGCAGGATTATCGAGACGAGACCGGCACTTACGACCGGATCGCATCGATCGAGATGTTCGAGGCGGTCGGCGAGAAATACTGGCCGGTGTTCTTCGGCAAGATGAAGACCTGCCTGAAGCCCGGCGGCACGGCCGGCCTGCAGATCATCACCATCAACGAGGCCGCCTACGAGGCGTATCGCGCGCGCCCCGATTTCATCCAGCGCTATGTCTTCCCTGGCGGCATGCTGCCGACACCCTCGATCCTCAAGGCTCTCGGCAAGGATCACGGCCTCGCGCATCTGCGCGAGCGCGTCTTCCCGCAGGACTATGCCCGCACGCTCGCCGAGTGGCGCCAGCGCTTCTGGGGCTCGTGGGAAAAGATCGTCCCGCTCGGCTTCGACGAGCGCTTCAAGAAGCTCTGGGAGTTCTATCTGCACTATTGCGAAGCCGGCTTCCGCGCCAGCTACATCGATGTCCGCCAGGTGGTCTATAAGGCCTAGCATCCGCAACACCGTGCGAGCACGCGGTGTTCGGCTGCCGGCGACGTTGTTGCCGCACCAGCCGTCAAAGAGCGATGCGGTACTTGGCAAAACCCCCATCACCCTCACCCGCCGGCTCGATCTTCAGCGACTTCACCTCTGCGATGAAATCCTTTGCCCTGAGCCCAGTCTCGAACACCACGCTGGTTCCAGGCAGCGGCGCGAACGACCAGTTGCCGTCGGCCGACGGATTGATCGTGCCCTCGCTGATGACATAGCGCACGATCACGTCGCGGTTGGTGTCCGGCGCCTCATAGATGATCTTCGAAGCGTTTATGTCCGGGAAATTGCCGCCGCCGCCGGCGCGGTAGTTGTTGGTTGCAACGACGAATTTCTGTGCAGGATCAATCGGTTTGCCGTCGAACATCAGGTCGACGATGCGGCTGGATCCGGCATTCGCCAGCCCGCCCTTGGCATCGTATTTCGGCGGCTGCGACAGGTCTATCCTGTAGGCGACGCCGTCGATCACGTCGAAATTGTAGGATGGGAAGTCGGTGTTGATGAGTGGCTGGTCGGCCCTGCCCGGTTCGATCCGGTTGAAGATGCCGACCGACATCTCCAGCCATTCCTTGACCTGCGCGCCGGTGATTTCGACGGCCCGCACGGTGTTGGGATAGAGATAGAGGTCGGCGACGTTCTTGATGGCGATGTCGCCCACCGGCACGTCGGTGTAGTAGTCGGCGCCGCTGCGTCCGCCGGCCTTGAAGGGCGCCGCCGCCGAGAGCAGCGGCACGTCCTTCCATTGCGTGCTCTTCAGTATGTCCTTGAGATACCAGCTCTGCGCTTGGTTGACGATCTGCACCGACGGATCGTCGGCGACGAGGGCGAAATAGGAATAGAACGGCGCCGAGGTCTTGCCGACGGGGCGGCGCACATAGGCGAGCGTCGCCTCATGGTCCTGTTCGAGCGCGGCGATGATGCGCCGGTCGTCGCCAACCGTCGCCTTGTTCTTGCTGTCGACCCGCTCATAGATCGGCCGCGCCTCGGACGTCGCGGAAACCACCCTCCACTTCGAGCCGTCGCGCTCCAGAAGCAGATCGATAAGGCCCATATGCGAGCCCCAGAAGCCGCCCATCACCGCCGGCTTGCCCTGCAGCGTGCCCTTGCCGGTATCGACACCGTCCAGCGCCTGGAAATCCTTCTTGCCGGGAAAGACGAGATGCTGGTGGCCGGTGAAGACGGCGTCGATGCCGTCGACGCCGGCGACGAAGAAGGAGGCATTCTCCATCATCTCGCCCTGCTTGATGTCGATGCCGGAATGGGAGAGCGCAATCACGATGTCGGCCCCCGCCTCCCTGATCTCGGGCACCCAGGCCTTGGCCGCCTCGACGATGTCGCGCGTTTTCACATTGCCTTCGAGGTTCTTCAGGTCCCAGACCATGATCTGCGGCGGGACGAAGCCGATGATGCCGATCCTGATCGGCTGCTCGGCGCCCGACCCGTCCTTGATCTTCCTGTCGAGGATGACATAGGGCTTGAGGTAGAGCCTGTCGTCGCGCGGGTTGGCGGCAAGCGTCGTGCCGCGGATCAGGTTGGCGCAGACGAAGGGAAAATTGGCGCCGGCCAGCACCTTGTCCAGGAACGACAGGCCGTAGTTGAATTCGTGATTGCCGAGCGTCGAGCATTCGTAGCCGAGCAGGTTCATGCCCTTCATGATCGGATGCAGGTCGCCATCCTTCAGGCCCTTCTCGTAGGCGACGTAGTCGCCCATCGGGTTGCCCTGCAGAAGGTCGCCATTGTCGATCAGCATCGCATTGGTGGCTTCCTTGCGAACCGCGTCGATCAGCGAGGCGGTGCGTGACAGGCCCATCGTGTCGTTCGCCTTGTCGGCGTAGTAGTCA
>NZ_RZSG01000570.1:0-3917 GCF_003997725.1 Mesorhizobium sp. M4A.F.Ca.ET.050.02.1.1 | reverse complement strand
ACATGAAGGCGTAATAGGCGCGCAAGGTCGCGAATTTCTGCCAGTCGTCGCGGGCCATCTTGCCCAGCAGCGTGCCCTTGCCATGCACGACCTCGTCATGGGAGAGCGGCAGCACGAAATTCTCGGAGAAGGCGTAGACAAGGCCGAAGGTGATGTCGTTGTGGTGGTGCTTGCGATAGATCGGCTCCTTGGAGAAATACTCCAGCGTGTCGTGCATGAAGCCCATGTTCCACTTGAAGCCGAAGCCCAGCCCGCCCTCATGCACCGGCCGCGACACTTTCGGCCATGAGGTCGATTCCTCGGCGATGGTCACCACGCCGGGATGGTGGCCGTAGAGCTCCTTGTTCATCTTCTGCAGGAAGGCGACCGCCTCAAGGTTCTCGCGTCCACCCTTCTCGTTGGGGATCCACTCGCCGGCCTTGCGGGAATAATCGAGGTAGAGCATCGAGGCAACCGCGTCGACGCGCAGGCCGTCGACATGGTATTTCTCGGCCCAGAACAGCGCGTTGTTGACCAGGAACGATACCACCTCGCGGCGGCCGAAATTGTAGATCGCGGTGTTCCAGTCCGGGTGGAAACCCTGGCGCGGATCGGCGTGCTCGTAAAGCGCGGTGCCGTCGAACTTCACCAGGCCATGCTCGTCCACCGGAAAATGCGCCGGCACCCAGTCGAGGATGACGCCGACGCCGGCGCGATGCGCACCGTCGACGAACCGGGCAAAGCCATCGGGATCGCCGAAGCGGGCGGTCGGCGCGTAGAGGCCGGTGGTCTGGTAGCCCCAGGACGGATCGTAGGGATGCTCGGAGATCGGCAGGAACTCGATATGGGTGAAGCCCGTGTCGACGGCATAGGGGATCAGGCGAGCGGCGAGCTCGTCCCAGCTCAGGAACGTGCCGTCGTCGCGAAGCTGCCAGGAGCCGGCATGGACCTCGTAGATCGAGATCGCCTCGCGCCTGGGATCGGCATTGCGCCAGAACGTGCGGTGCGCCTCGTCGCCCCATTCATGCGCTATCGGCGGCGCCGTCACCGACGCGGTGGCCGGGCGCAGTTCCGACTCGAAGGCGAACGGATCGGCCTTAAGCGGCAGCCGCACGCCGTCGGGGGCGATGATCTCGAACTTGTAGGGTTGGCCGGCGCCGATATCGGGGATGAACAGCTCCCAGATGCCGGTGTCGCGGCGGTCGCGCATCGTGTGCCGGCGCCCGTCCCATTCGTTGAATGCGCCGACCACCGAGACGCGCCGCGCATTGGGCGCCCAGACGGCGAAATGCACGCCGGTGGCGCCCTCATGGTCGATGACATGGGCGCCGAGCTTGTCGAAGAGCCTGAGATGCGAGCCCTCGGCGATATAGTAGTCGTCCAGCGGGCCGAGCACTGGGCCGAAGGAGTAAGGATCGGTCAGCCACCAGTCGCCGCCGGCATTCCTGGCGTGATAGCGCAGCGGCTGACGCTTCCTGAGCGTGAGCTTGCCCTCGAAGAAACCCGAATCGTCGCGTCGCGACAGCTCGCCTGCCGCCTTGCCGCTCAGCGTGTAGGCGGTGACGAACTCGGCGTTCGGGACGAAGCAGCGGACAACAAAACCCTTGCCGGCCTCATGCACGCCGAGAACCGCGAAGGGATCGCCATGCGTACCGGCGACAATCGCCGCGACATCGCCGGCTGGCGCCAATCCGTCCGGCCCGCTCGTCGCAGCGGTCGCGCGCGGCTTCCTCATCAGGCAGTCGCCCTCCCTGGGCACTCGAACTCAAATACTAGCGGAGGTTTGACTTCGACATCTGCATCGCCGACTGGTCCTGGATCGGTCGCAAGTGTCAAACTCACTCCACTAGGGGCCACGTTGTTCGTGACCTCATGCAATCATATCAGACGGGCACGTTCCAGATTTCTTTCGCATATTGGCGGATCGTGCGATCGGAAGAGAACCAGCCGACGCGGGCGACGTTGCGGATGGCGCGCGCGTACCAGTCGGGGCTGTTGCGCCAGACGGTATCGACGTCGCGCTGGGTGGCCGCGTAAGTATCGAAGTCGGCCGCCACCATGAACCAGTCGCTGTTGTAGAGGCCGTCGATCAATGCGCGGTAGCGCTGCGGATCGTCAGGCGAGAAGACGCCCGAGGAGATGGCGGCGAGTGCCTGTGAAAGTTCCGGCGAGGCTTCGATCACCGCGCGCGGATTGTAGCCGTTGTTGCGCCGGTCGGCGACCTCGGCGGTGGTCAGGCCGAAGATGAAGATGTTGTCGTCGCCGACACATTCCTTGATCTCGACATTGGCGCCGTCGAGCGTGCCGATGGTCAGCGCGCCGTTCAACGCGAACTTCATGTTGCCGGTGCCGGAGGCTTCCATGCCGGCGGTCGAGATCTGCTCGGAAAGGTCCGCGGCCGGCATCAGCACTTCGGCCAGGCTGACATTGTAGTTCGGCACGAACACGACCTTGAGCAGGCCGCGCACCGCCGGATCGCGGTTGATGACCCTAGCGACGTCGTTGGCGAGTTTGATGATCAGCTTGGCGTTGTGGTAGCTGGGCGCCGCCTTGCCGCCGAAGAATTTTACGCGCGGCATCCAGTCGCGCTCGGGATGCGAGCGGATCTGGTCGTAGAGCGCGACGGCTTCCAGGATGTTGAGCAGCTGACGCTTGTACTCGTGGATGCGCTTGACCTGAATGTCGAACAGCGCCGAGGGGTCGAGCTTGATGCCGAGCCGGTCGGCGACCAGGTTGGCGAGCCTCGACTTGTTCGCCCGCTTCACCGTCGCGAACTTCTCGCGGAACGAGGCATCGCCGGCAAAGGCGTCGAGCCCCTTGATGGCGTCGATATCGTCCAGGAAGCGGTCGCCGATCGCCTCGCGGGCAAGCGCAGTGAGGCCGGGATTGCACTGGATCAGCCAGCGCCGCGGCGTGATGCCGTTGGTCTTGTTGTTGATGCGGTCGGGATAGAGCTTGTGGAGGTCGGCGAACACCGTCTCCTTCATCAGCTCGGTGTGCAGCGCCGAGACGCCGTTGATCGAATGCGAGCCGACGAAGGCCAGATTGCCCATGCGCACGCGGCGGTCGCCATTCTCCTGGATCAGCGAGATACGGCTGATCTGCTCGCCAGAGAACTTATTGGTGGCGCGCGCCTCGAGCAGCACCTCCGCGTTGATGGCGTAGACGATCTGCATGTGGCGCGGCAAAAGCCGCTCGAACAGCGGCACCGGCCAGCTTTCCAGCGCCTCGGGCAGCAGCGTGTGGTTGGTGTAGCCGAAGGTGCGCTTGGTGATGTCCCAGGCCTGGTCGAAATCCATGCCGTGGACATCCATCAGAAGCCGCATCAGTTCGGGCACGGCGATCGCCGGATGGGTGTCGTTGAGATGGATCGCCGCCTTGTCCGGCAGCGACTGCAGGTCGCCATATTGGCTGAGATGGCGCTGGACGATGTCCTGCAGCGAGGCGGTGGAGAAGAAATACTCCTGGCGCAGCCTGAGCTCCTGCCCGGCCATGTGGGAATCAGCAGGATAGAGTACGCGCGACAGAGCGTCGGCCTTGTTGCTTTCGGCCAGCGCGCCGATGTGGTCGCCGGCATTGAACTTGTCGAGCAGGATTGGATCGATCGGCATGCCGGACCACAGCCGCAGCGTGTTGACGCGATTGGCTCGCCAGCCGGCGACCGGCGTGTCGTAGGCGACGGCCAGCACATGCTCGGTTGGCTTCCAGACGTGGCGCTCGAGCCTTCCGTCCTTGGAGGTGATCGATTCCACCGAGCCGCCGAAGCCAACCTCGAAGGAGCGCTCGCGCCGCTCGAACTCCCAGGGATTGCCATGATCGAGCCAGGTTTCCGGTAGCTCGACCTGCCAGCCGTCATGGATCTCCTGGCGGAACATGCCGTTGGCATAGCGGATGCCATAGCCGTGCGCCGGAATGCCGACGGTTGCCATGCTCTCCAT
>NZ_RZSG01000056.1:0-16245 GCF_003997725.1 Mesorhizobium sp. M4A.F.Ca.ET.050.02.1.1 | reverse complement strand
GACCCTCTTGCAACGCAGGTGATTGGCGAAATCAGCCATGACAGCGCCCCTCTCCCCGTCACTATACGGGGAGAGGACGCCGGCAGGCAGGTGAGGGGCAGCGCCGACAGTCCGAAGAATTATCTGGCCAAGTCGAAACCTGGAGGAACTGCATCACTCTGCCGCGACCATCGTCGAGTCGGCAACGCCTTCCGGCTTCGGGCCGCCATAGGCCCAGTCGAGCAGCTTGATCGTGTGCACCACCGGCAGTTTCGCGGCGGAGGCGATCTGGGTGATGCAGCCTATGTTGCCGGTGGCGACGATTTCGGCGCCGGTCGACTCGATGTTTTTCACCTTGCGGTCGCGCAGTTTTGCCGAGATCTCGGGCTGCAGGATGTTGTAGGTGCCAGCCGAGCCGCAACAAAGATGCCCTTCGCGCGGCTCGCGCACGACAAAGCCCGCCCTGGCCAGCAGCTCCTTCGGCTGCCGGGTGATCTTCTGGCCGTGCTGCATCGAGCAGGCCGAATGATAGGCGACGACAGTGCCGGGCTTGCGCAGCGGTTCGGGCAGGTCGAGACCGGCCAGATATTCGGTGATGTCCTTGGCCAGCGCCGAGACCCGCGCGGCCTTTTCGGCATAGGCCGGATCGAGGCGCAGCATGAAGCCGTAGTCCTTGATCGTGGTGCCGCAGCCCGATGCGGTGATGACGATAGCATCGAGCCCGCCCTGGTCGATGGCGCGCGTCCAGGCGTCGACGTTCCGCCTCGCCGAGGCAAGGGCTGCCTCCTCGCGGCCCATATGGTGGACGAGCGCGCCGCAGCAGCCCTCGCCTTCCGGCACCACCACCTCGACGCCGAGCCTTGTCAGCAGCGAGATGGTCGTCTCGTTGATGGCCGGATCGAGCACCGACTGCGCGCAGCCGGTCAGGATGGCAACGCGGCCCTTGCGCGTGCCCTGCCCGGCGTGCACGCCAGGCAAGGCCATTGCCGACACCGCCGGGATCGAGGATGGCGCAAGCCTGAGCATGGCGGCGACAGGCTTTAGCGCCGGCAGCTTTTCGAACAGGCCGATGAACGGCCTGCCGAGCCCGGCCAGCTTCAATGCCGCACGGAAGCGCGAGGGATAGGGCAGCACGAAAGCCAGCATGGCGCGCGTCAGCCGGTCGAGCAGCGGCCGCTTGTAAGTTTGCTGGATATGGGCGCGAGCATGGTCGACCAGATGCATGTAATTGACGCCCGAGGGGCATGTCGTCATGCAGGCGAGGCAGGACAGGCAGCGGTCGATATGGGTGACGATCTCCTTGTCGGCCGGCCGGCCGTTCTCGAGCATGTCCTTGATGAGATAAATCCGCCCGCGCGGCGAATCCAGCTCATTGCCCAAGGTCACATAGGTCGGGCAGGTGGCGGTGCAGAAGCCGCAATGCACGCATTTGCGCAGGATCTTTTCCGATTCCGCGACGTGCGGATCGGCAAGCTGGGCGGCTGAGAAGTTGGTCTGCACCGGGGAGTCCTATTGTCCGAGGAGCCAGCTTTGCGGGTTCTTGACCGGCTCGCCGCGCTGCAGCGCCTGCAGCCCGAGGATGCAGCGGGCGATGAACCAGACAGCAGCGGCAAACATCAGCAGGAAGCCGATCACGAGCATCATAAGGACCACGGAGATCAGCGCGTAGAGCAGACCGATCCAGAAGGTCCTGATCAGGAAGGTGTAGTGGCTTTCGACGAAGCCGCCAGCCTTGCCGCGGTTGATGTAGGCAAGCACGATGCCGACAATGCCGGTGACGCCAATGACGAGGCCGGCGAGATAGAGAATGTAGATGACCAGGGCGTTGGTCGAACCTGGCTCCAGCCAGCGATCGGTCTGGCGCGGTCCGCCGCCCGGGCCTTGATTGATGTTGCTCATTGTGCTGCTCCTTCCGATGAGTGTGCCAGAGTAGCAGAGCTGGAACCCGGCGCCATTCGACCGGGGTTGAGGATATGCTTGGGGTCGAACTCGGCCTTCAGCCGCGCCGACAGCGCCGCCAGATGCAGTGGCTGCGGCTCGAACACCGGCAGAGCGGCGCGATGCGCGGGTGCGGCGCGCACCAGCGTCGCGTGGCCGCCGCCATGCTTGCGGATCAGGCCGCGCAGCAGGCCGGCCTCGGGATCGTTCTCGCGCATCGACAGCCAGACCAGACCGCCCTGCCAATCGTAGAAAGCGTCGACCGCCGCCTGCATGCGCAGGGCCATCACCATGTGATGCGCCTGCGACGGCGCCATCGACACACGCCAAACCGGTCTCGCGCCGCCATCTGCGAAGGGTATGCAATCGCGGATATCGCGCCAGATGGCCTTCGACGCCTCGTCGGCGATCTCCTCCAGCGGCCCTGCTTTGCCAAGCAGCTGCTTCAATGCCTCAATGCGATAGACCACGGAAGGGCCAAAACCCTCGACGCGCAGCAGCGTCGCGGCATCGCTGCCATGCTTGCCGGAATCGACGCGCGCTGTGATGCGCTCCGGCAGGTGGGCGGCGCTCGATACTTCGGCGCTGGAGCCAAGTGCCAGCGCCATGGCGGCCGTCGCCGCCTCGTCGAGCAGGCCACGGATGGCGAGCGTCACCTCGGTCTCCGCCGCCGGCAGCACCTTGAAGGTGACGTCGGTCAGCACGGCGAGCGTGCCCCAGCTTCCCGCCATCAGCTTGGAGAGATCGTAGCCGGTGACGTTCTTGACGACGCGGCCGCCGGACTTGAAGGCCTCGCCGCGACCCGAGATGGCGCCGACGCCGAGGATGTGGTCGCGCGCCGCGCCAGCCTTCAGCCGGCGCGGGCCGGACAGATTCGCCGCAAGCACGCCGCCGATCGTGCCTTTGCCCGGCTCGCCGCCGAGCAGTCGGCCATAGTCCATCGGCTCGAAGGCGAATTGCTGGCCGTTCTCGGCAAGCAGCCTCTCGATCTCGGCAAGCGCCGTGCCGGCTTTGGCCGACAGCACCAATTCGGCTGGCTCGTAGAGGGTGATACCGGTGAGCTTCGACAGGCCGAGCGTGTGTTCCGCTTGCAGCGGACGACCGATGCCGCGCTTGGAACCATGCCCGAGGATCTCCAACGGCGCCTCTTCCGCTGCAGCCCATTGAATGGTGGAGAGGACTTCGGCGGATGAGATTGGGGTGAAGGTTGTCATCGGAGAGCGCCTTTCCTCGCCCCCGCAAAGCGGGGGAGAGGTGGCTCGGGCGTAGCCCAAGACGGAGATAGGCCGCGTTCCTGCGCCGTCATGCGAAATTGGCCCCCATCAAAACCTCGGAATGTCCGGAAACGCCACCTGCCCGCGATGCACATGCATCCGCCCCAGCTCGGCGCAGCGGCGGAGCTGCGGGAAGACCTTGCCGGGGTTGAGCAGGTGGTTGGGGTCGAAGGCGCATTTGACCCTCATCTGCTGGTCGAGGTCGACCTGGTTGAACATTTCCGGCATCAGGTCGCGTTTTTCGACGCCGACGCCATGCTCGCCGGTCAGCACGCCGCCAACCTGGACACAGAGGCGCAGGATGTCGGCGCCGAAGCTTTCGGCCTTGTCCAGCTCGCCCGGCACGTTGGCGTCGTAGAGGATCAGCGGGTGCAGGTTGCCGTCGCCGGCATGGAAGACGTTGGCGACTCCGAGCCCGTATTTCTCCGACAGGTCGCGCATGCCGGCGAGCACGCGCGGCAGTTCCTTGCGCGGTATGGTGCCGTCCATGCAGTAATAGTCGGGCGAGATGCGGCCGACCGCCGGGAAGGCCGCCTTGCGGCCGGCCCAGAAGCTCAGCCGCTCCTGCTCCGACTGCGAGATGCGGCAGGTGGTCGAGCCGTTCCTGTAGGCGATCGCCTCGACGAGGCCGATCAGGTGGTCGACCTCGACGCCCGGTCCGTCGAGCTCGACGATCAGCAGCGCCTCGACGTCGAGCGGATAACCGGCATGGACGAAATCCTCCGCGGCGTGGATCGCCGGGCGGTCCATCATCTCCATGCCGCCGGGGATGATGCCGGCGCCGATGATGTCGGCGACGCACTGGCCGCCCTGCTCGCTGGTCGGAAAGCCGATCAGGAGAGCGCGCGCCGTCTCCGGCTTCTTCAGGATGCGCACGGTGACCTCGCTGACGACGCCGAGCAGGCCCTCGGAGCCAGTCATGACGCCGAGCAGATCATAGCCCTCGGCGTCGAGATGCCGACCGCCCAGCCGCACCACCTCGCCATTCATCAAGACCATCTCGATGCCCAGCACATTGTTGGCGGTCAGCCCGTATTTCAGGCAATGCACGCCGCCGGAATTCTCCGCCACGTTGCCGCCGATCGAGCAGGCGATCTGGGAGGATGGATCAGGGGCGTAATAAAAGCCCTCCTGCTCGACGGCGGTGGTGATGCCGAGATTGGTGACGCCCGGTTGGGCGACGACAACTCGATTGGGAAAGTCGATCTCCAGGATGCGGTTGAAGCGGCTCATGACCAGCAGCACGGCATCCTCGAGCGGCAGCGCGCCGCCCGAGAGCGATGTGCCGGAGCCGCGCGGCACGACGCGGATGTTGCGATCGTTGCAGTATTTGAGCACCCGCGAGACCTGCGCCACCGTTTCCGGCAGCACCACGACCAGGGGCAACTGCCGGTAGGCGGTGAGACCGTCGCTCTCGAAGGCGCGCATTTCATTGGCCGTGTCGACCACGCCCTCGCCCGGCACGATGATGCGCATGTCGGCGACGATCTCGGCGCGCCGGCGAATGGTGGCGGCATCTGGCTTCGGCATGGCAAGGCCGGGCATGGGCTGCCTCTTCGCTTTACTGGTCAAAATCTTTTACCAGTGAAGCGCGTCAGTTGCAAACTCTGCATTGATCGAGATCGAGTGCCGGACGCTTCCGCAGCGGCAATCTGCCGCTGCGCCCTAATCTCCCCCCTCGAGGGGGGAGATGGCCGCGAAGCGGTCAGAGGGGGTCCTAGCGCGTGAAATGCCAACGCTGTCTGACGTCGCGAAGAGCGTCGGCGCCCCACGCGAGGCGACCCCCTCTGTCGCCTTCGGAGACATCTCCCCTCAAGGGGGAGATTATTCTCCCGGATGTTTCGCCGGCTCGGAGTGCATGCGCCGCACGCGGCGCACGCCCCACCAGACAAGCAGGATGGCGACCGGCACCGCGGCGGCGGTGACGACTTCGGGCGCAAAGGCATGGCCGAAGATCGAGGCGCCCTTGGCGAGATAGGAGATGAGGCCGACGACGTAATAGGAAACGGCGGCGACGGAAAGGCCTTCGACCGTCTGCTGCAGGCGCAGTTGCAGGCGGGCGCGGTTGTTCATCGAGGCCAGCAGGTCGCGGTTCTGCTTCTCGACCTCGACATCGACCCAGGTGCGCAGGAGCGTGGTGGCCCGGGTGAGTTTGCGCGACAGGTTGGCCTGCCGCTCCTCGACCGAGCGGCAGGTGCGCATGGCCGGCGCCATGCGCCGCTGCAGGAAGCCGGCCCAGGTGTCGTAGCCGGACACCGGCTCTTCCTCCAATGCCTCGAGTCGCTCGACGACAATGCCGTCATAGGCGCGGCTGGCGCCGAAGCGATAGAGGCTGGAGGCGGCATCCGCCTCCAATTCGGCGGCCAGCTCGGTCAGGTCGGCAAGCAGCGTCTGGCTGTCCCGGGTCTCCGCCCCCTTCATTTCCAGCGTGGTCTGCGCCAGCCGGTCCTCGATGCGGCGGGCGCGGCCGGAGAGCGTCAGCGCCAGCGGCAGGCCGAGCATGGCCAGCGTCCGGTAGGTCTCGATGTCGATCAGCCGCTGCGACAGCGCGCCGGTGCTGGCCGGCGTCAGGCCCCGATCGAGCACCAGCATGCGTGTCAGGCCGTCGCCGTCCTGGCGGAAGTCCGTGACAATGGCGGCATTGCCGCGCCCGACCAGCGAGTAGCACAGGCTGGTCGGGTCGAAATCGGCGATCAGTCTTTCGCTGGCCTGCGTCCATTTGCGGATCTCGAGCCTGATCCCGGATATGACCGTGCCCGGCGGCGAAAACCCGTTGCCAAAAGGCGAATCCTCCTGCGATCCGGCGCTTTCGGCAAGCGGCCCTTCCCACAGGTAGGTCGAGAATTCCGTGTGCCGTTCCCAGCGCAACGAGCCCTTGCCCCACTTCATGGCATGGTGGCGGGCCTGGCGGTCGGGGGCGGCGATGCCAAGGCGTCGCGACATCTCCGAAAGCACCGCGTGGTCGACGCCGGAGCCGCCTTCGGTCATGAAGGAAAGCTGGATCAGCACGCGCGGCTTCTCGATCAGCGGATGCGGCCTGGCATGGACCTCGCCCAGCGCGCCGGAGCGCCCTCCATGCGCCGGAAAACCCATGACGCTGCCCTGGGCGCGTGGCTGGAATTCGAGATTGGACGTCTCGTCCGACACGGCCGGTCCCCCTGTTCTTGACCCTGCGTGTATCGGCGTCCTCTAGGACCAATCGCCGGGAGACGCAAACGGCAAAGTTTAGCTGAAGGCGATATAGGGCGGCGACGCCGAACCGGACCAAACCGAACGAATTGGATAAATAATTTGACCAGTTGGCGACACAGGCTTTAATCTGAACGTCAACCGCTTCTTTTCCCAGGCACCCCGTTGAGCGATATTTTCTCCAGGATCGAGCATTCGCGCACCGCCGACGAGGTGGTGCAGCAGATCGAGAGCCTGATCCTGGAAGGCGTGTTGCGCACCGGTGACCGGCTGCCGGGCGAGCGCGAGCTGGCGCGCCAGTTCGACGTGTCACGGCCGATCCTGCGCGACGCGCTGAAGGCGCTGGAGGGGCGTGGGCTGCTGACGACCAAGGCCGGCGGTGGCACTCATGTCGCCGACGTCATCGGCCAGCTGTTCACCAAGCCGGTGACCGACCTCATCTCGATGCACCGCAAGGCGGTGACCGACTATCTGGAGTATCGCCGCGAGATCGAGGCGGTCGCCGCCGAATACGCGGCGCGGCGCGCCACGCCGGAAGACCTTACGCTGCTCGACAGCATCATGGCGCGCATGGACGAGGCGCACCGCACCGGCGATTTCGACGACGAGGCCGAGATCGACATCGAGTTCCACCACGCCATCTCGGAATGCGCGCACAACATCATCCTGCTGCATACGCTGCGCTCCTGCTACCGGCTGTTGTCGGAAGGTGTGTTCCAGAACCGGCTTCTGGTGTTCAGCGTGCCCGGCGCGCGCGAGGCCCTGCTTCACCAGCACCGGGCGATCTATGCGGCGATCAAGGCCGGCGATCCGGCGGCTGCCCGGCAAGCGGCCATGGACCACATCTCCTATGTCGAGCGCTCGATGCTCGAGGCCGAACGCAGCGGCGACTGGCAGCGCGTGTCACGGCTGAGGCTGAGACAGCGCTCCGACGCCGGCGACGGCGCCAAGACAACGAATTAGCGAACACCCAGCGGGAAAGACCATGAGCGACATCCTCACCATTGCCGATCTGAAGGACCTGGCGCGCCGCCGCGTGCCGAAGATGTTCTTCGACTACGCCGATTCCGGCGCCTGGACCGAAAGCACATACCGCGCCAACGAGGAGGATTTCCAGAAGATCAAGTTCCGCCAGCGCGTGCTGGTCGATATGAGCAACCGCTCGCTGGAAACGAGCATGATCGGAGAGAAGGTGGCGATGCCGGTGGCGCTGGCGCCAACCGGCCTGACCGGCATGCAGCACGCGGATGGCGAGATGCTGGCGGCGCAGGCGGCGGAAGAGTTCGGTGTGCCGTTCACGCTGTCGACGATGAGCATTTGCTCGATTGAGGATGTCGCCTCGGTGACGAAGAGGCCGTTCTGGTTCCAGCTCTACGTGCTGCGCGACAAGGACTTTGTCCTCAACCTGATCGATAGGGCGAAGGCGGCGAAATGCTCGGCGCTGGTGCTGACGCTCGACCTGCAGATCCTCGGCCAGCGCCACAAGGATGTCCGCAACGGGCTGTCGGCGCCGCCCAAGATGACGCTCGCCAACATCATCGACCTGGCGCTCAAGCCGCGCTGGTGTCTGGGCATAGCCGGCACCAAGCGCCGCACCTTCCGCAACATCGTCGGCCATGCCAAGGGGGTCGGCGACGTCTCTTCGCTGTCGTCGTGGACGACGGAGCAGTTCGACCCGCAACTGTCGTGGAAGGATGTCGCCTGGATCAAGGAGCGCTGGGGAGGCAAGCTGATCCTGAAGGGCATCCTCGACAAGGAGGACGCGCTGATGGCGGCCCAGACCGGCGCCGACGCGATCGTCGTTTCCAACCATGGCGGACGCCAACTCGACGGCGCCGCCTCGTCGATCGAGGTGCTGGAGGAGATCGCCGACGCCGTCGGCGACAGGATCGAGGTGCACATGGATGGCGGCATCCGCTCGGGCCAGGACGTGCTCAAGGCGCTCTGCCTCGGCGCCAAGGGCACCTATATCGGCCGTCCCTTCCTCTACGGCCTCGGCGCCATGGGCAAGGACGGGGTCACCAAGGCGCTGGAGATCATCCGCAAGGAAATGGACATCACGCTGGCACTGTGCGGTAAGCGTTTGGTAACCGACATGGGCAAGGACCAGCTGAGGCGCTAGGGCCTATTCACCTATCCGCCCTAGTTTCCCGTGATGATCGATACGGGAAGACGCTCACCGTGACCGAAACCGGCATCCACTATCTCGACGCGCGCGGGCCGGAAGGCATGCGGCTCTGCGCCATCGGCGACGTGCATGGCCGGCTCGACCTCCTGGCCGCCATGCACCGCCGGATCGAAAGCGAGCTCGAATACAAGCCGACCGCTGACTGGCGTGCCATCCATCTCGGCGACTATGCCGACCGTGGGCCGGACTCCAGGGGTGTGATCGATTTCCTGATCGACGCGCAGAAGCGCGACCCGCGCCACCTGATGCTCGCCGGCAACCATGACATCGGCTTTCTCGACTTTCTCGCCGAACCCGATCCGGACGGCCTGTTCATGCGCTATGGCGGCGTCCAGACGGCGCAGTCCTATGGCGTTGATCTGGTCGCGGACGCGCGCTGGTTCGGCAAGGCAGAGACGGTACGGAAAGGACACGCGGCCCTGATCGAGGCCGTACCGCAAGCCCATGTCGATTTCCTGCGCTCACTGCCGTTTTCCGTGGCCTTCGGCGACTTCTTCTTCTGCCATGCCGGCATCCGGCCAGGCGTGCCGCTCGAAAGCCAGAGTCCGCAGGACCTGATCTGGATTCGCGATGCCTTTCACGATCACCCCGGCCTTTATCCGAAGGTGATCGTGCATGGGCACACACCGGTGCCGGAGGCCGAAGTCATGGCCAACCGCGTCAATGTCGACACGCTCGCCTGGCATTCGGGAACGCTCAGCGCGCTCGTTGTCGACGGCGCGGAAAAGCGCATCCTGACGGTCGAAGGGCGGCCGTTCCAGTCATGATCCCGACTATGGGATCAGCTTTCCGTTTGTCGGGAAGGACCAGGCTTCAGCGAAGGGCGGCGGTGACGCCGTAGCCGTCGACGGCCTGATGATTGTTGGCGGCGTCGGCCGAATAGATGCCGAGGCCGCACAGGACGATGGCAGACAGCATAACAAAGGACAAAAGCGCTGCTTTCACGGACGTCATCTCTGGTTGAGCTTCCTGCATCTGTGCACGACCCGGTTACCAATGCGTTGAAACGATAAAATGCGTCTCAATGTTTCGACGATCTCGCGTTTCTAAGCAGATTCCGTATCGCCGGTGTGTCGCGCGGATCACACAGAAGGTTCATCGCGGTTGCACCGGCGATACAAAGCGCGCGCCTTCTAGGATGGCGCGCGGCCACAAACCAAGGATGAAAAGGGTTTTCCCCAGCCGGAACTGCCGTGGCGTGCCAATAATGTCACGCCGCCCCAGGTCGGTGTGCGCCAAAGTGGGAGATTCAGGTCAGGCCGAGCCGAAAACTATGGCTTTTGAGAACCGGAGCGGAGCGTACTTGAAGTACGTGAGCACCAGAAGCGCAGGAAGCCATTGTTTGCAGGCTGCCTCACCTGAATATCGACACGCTTCAGATGGTCGCCACCCAGGCGCGGGCAATGGCCAGACCGGCGGCGTCGGCATCGGAACCATTGCGGGTGATTTCGCCGTCGAGCCGATCGTTCCAGTCGGGATGGCGCTCGGCGATGAGGGAGGCGAAGGATGTGCTCCAGTCGCGCACCATCGGCGTATCCGCCTCGAAATGGAACTGGAAGCCGTAAACGGCGCGGCCAAGGCGGAAGGCCTGGTTCTCGGCGACGGCGCTGCCTGCCAGCCGCACGGCATTCTGCGGCAGCGCGAAGGTGTCGTCGTGCCATTCGAAGATCGGGAAATTCTCCGGCAAGGCTGCCAGCACCGGATCGGTCTTGGCCGCCGGCGTCAGTGACACCTGGTGCCAGCCGAACTCGGTGGCACCGCCGATCTGGTTCTCGCCGCCGAAGGCCCGCGCCAGCAACTGGCTGCCGAGGCAGATGCCGAGCACCGAGCGGTCCCTGTCGGCGAAGTCGCGGGTCAGATCGAGCAATTCGGGGAAATAGGGGCAAAGCTCGTCATCGAGCGCGTTCTGGGCGCCGCCCAGCACGACTATGGCGTCATGCTCGCCGCTGTGCTCGGGCAGGGCCTCGCCACGATAGGGCTTGCGCAGATCGATATCGGCGCCAGCCTCGACCAGTGCGGCGCCGATCTGGCCAAGGCCCTCATTGTCGAAATTCTGAACGACCAGGACGCGCATCGAAACCCTGCTGACATGATATTGATCCCGCGAGCGATATCATGGCGCCCGCATCGCAGCCAAGAAGGAACGCCTATGCCACTGCAGAACCGGGTCGATCCGTTCGGCGCAATCCACGCGGTGCCCGAACGCGGCCTGTTCACCGGCAATCGCGGCATCATCCACGACCCGGAGACGAAGACGCTGTTGAGGAAGCGCTGGGCGCTTCAGGCCTGGATCATCTGCGTGTGCCAATTTCGCAATGTGCGACGCGAGCCGATGGGCCGCAACAGGCAGGGCGGCAAGGCGGGCTGGACCGAGCTGTTCTTCCTCGACGAGGTGACGGCGCTTGCCGCCGGCCACCGGCCCTGCTTCTTCTGCCGGCGCGAACGGGCGAGCGACTTCGTCCGCCGCTTCGGCGGGGCGTTCGGCATCGCCGAGCCGCGCGCGCCGATGCTCGACAAGCGGCTGCACAGGGAGCGGCTGGCGGCTGGCGGCCAGCCGCCGGCGGTCAAGCCGGAAGCGCTGGCCGCCCTGCCCGATGGCGTCATGGTTGCTGACGGCAACGCGGCTTATGCCCTGCACGGCGGCCAAGCGCTGCGCTGGTCGTTCGCTGGCTATGGCGCGCCGGCCGCTTTTGGCGATCTGGCCGGCCGGCCACTCCGGCTGCTGACACCGGCGACCACCATTTCGGTGCTGCGGCAAGGCTACGTGCCGGCATGGCACCCTTCCGCCGAGGCTTGACGGCAAACACCGCCTCGCCCATTGCTCGGCCATGCGCGCCAATTACAAGATGCAGCGGCTGTTCGTGCCTGACGATCTCGGAACCGGCATTGAATTCGATGCCGGGCCACAGCAAAGCCATTACCTGATGCATGTGCTGCGGCTCGGCGAAGGCGCGGAGCTCCTGGTGTTCAACGGCCGCGACGGCGAGTGGTCGGCGGCGATCGCGGCAAAGTCCAAAAAGGCGGTTCGGCTGAAGGTTGCCTCCCTGCAGCGGCCGCAGCCGCCGCTGCCCGATCTCGTCTACTGCTTCGCGCCGCTGAAGCAGGGACGGCTCGACTATCTGGTGCAGAAGGCGGTCGAGATGGGTGCCGGTATCCTGCAGCCGGTGATTACGCAACACACGCAAGTGGCCAAGCCAGGCATCGAGCGGCTGCGCGCCAATGTCGTGGAGGCGGCCGAACAATGTGGCATCCTGGCGGTGCCTGAGGTGCGCGAGGCGGAAAAATTCGAACGCCTGCTGACAGGCTGGGACAAGGAACGGCGGCTGATCTTCTGCGACGAGGATGCCTCGACCAACAATCCGCTGCCGGCGCTGCAGGCGGTCGACGAGACCAAGCTCGGCCTGCTGGTCGGACCGGAGGGCGGCTTT
This sequence comes from Mesorhizobium sp. M4A.F.Ca.ET.050.02.1.1, assembly GCF_003997725.1. Lineage (NCBI taxonomy): Bacteria > Pseudomonadati > Pseudomonadota > Alphaproteobacteria > Hyphomicrobiales > Phyllobacteriaceae > Mesorhizobium > Mesorhizobium sp. M4A.F.Ca.ET.050.02.1.1. The sequence continues at coordinate 4,249 of NZ_RZSG01000056.1, read as the reverse complement.
TCCGACGACGAGCGCAAGATGTTGAGGGCGCTGCCTTTCGTCACCGCCATCCCGCTCGGGCCGCGCATCCTTCGCGCCGACACGGCCGCGGTGGCCGCGCTTGCGGTGATCCAGGCGACAATCGGTGATTGGTGATCAATTCGAGTTGAGCCCTGGCTCAGGATTTTTCGCTTGATCGGCTACTGACATTTCGTCCATCTAGCGCCGGCGGTCGTTCGGCCGCCTATAGCGCCGCGCTCTTTTGTGCGCACAAGGAACGCTGTAGCACTATGGTTTGGCGCATGATCGGTCTTGGGGATCACGCGTCGGGAGGGCTTCTGATGGCGCGCGACACGACCGATTTCCGGCCCATCGAGGGCGTCGACGAACTTGTCGCCTACCTGGCCGCCGGCAATAAGCCGCGCGACCAATGGCGTATCGGCACCGAGCACGAGAAGTTTCCGTTCTATGTCGACGGCAATGCGCCGGTGCCCTATGGCGGCGAGCGCGGCATCCGCGCCATTCTAGAGGGCATGCAGCAAAAGCTCGGCTGGGATCCGATCATCGATGACGGTCGCATCATTGGCCTGGTCGAGCCGACCGGCCAGGGCGCGATCTCGCTTGAGCCGGGCGGCCAGTTCGAGCTCTCCGGCGCGCCGCTGGAGTCGATCCACCAGACCTGCCGCGAGGGCAATGCGCATCTTGCGCAGGTGCGCGAAATCGCCGAGCCGCTCGGCATCCGCTTCCTCGGGCTCGGCGGCAGCCCGAAATGGTCGCTCGCCGAAACGCCCAAAATGCCGAAGTCGCGCTACGAGATCATGACCCGCTACATGCCGAAGATCGGCACCAAGGGCCTCGACATGATGTACCGCACCTGCACCATCCAGGTGAATCTCGACTTCGAGAGCGAGGCGGACATGCGCCGCAAGATGCAGGTCTCGCTCAAGCTGCAGCCGCTGTCGACGGCGCTGTTCGCCAACTCGCCCTTCACCGAAAGCCGACCGAACGGGCTGCAGAGCTGGCGCGGCGACATCTGGCGCGACACCGACAACCAGCGCTCCGGCCTGCTCGAATTCTGCTTCTCGCCCGATTTCGGCTTCGCCGACTATGTCGAATGGGCGCTCGACGTGCCGATGTATTTCGTCATCCGCGACGGCCACTATCACGACATGACGCACATCACCTTCCGCCAGTTCATAACAGGGGCCGCCCGCAATGAGGTCCCGGACGGGCTGCCGACGATGGGCGATTGGGCAAACCACCTGTCGACGCTGTTCCCCGACGTCAGGCTGAAGCGCTTCCTCGAAATGCGCGGCGCCGATGGCGGACCGTGGCGGCGCATCTGCGCGCTGCCGGCCTTCTGGGTCGGGCTGCTCTATGACGAGGCCGCGCTGGACGCCGCCGAGGCGCTGACCTCGAGCTGGACCTACAGGGAAGTGCTGGCAATGCGCAACGCCGTGCCGGAGCTGGGCATTTCGGCGCCGTTCCGCAACACGACCTTGCGCGATGTCGCGCGCGACGTGCTCTCCATCTCGCGCTCGGGGCTGAAGAACCGCGCACGCAGGAACCGTGATGGCTATGACGAGACCTCGTTCCTCAACACGCTGGACGAAGTGGTGGCGCGCGGCACGACAAGCGCCGAGGAGATGCTGTCGGCCTACCACACGCGCTGGGGCGGCTCGATCGAGCCGGTGTTCATGGAGTATGCCTACTGACCCTTCGCCATCCGACCGGTTGAGGCTTCGGCAAAAGCCGCTTCAATCAAGGATGGAAACGAACTAGGTTTCTCCAACGAGGATGTTCCCGGAGGAGATTCCAATGCCTTCCCTGTTCGACATATTCGCCCAGGCGCAGAACGGCGCCGGCATGCAGGCGCTGGCTCAGCAGTTCGGGCTTTCGATGCAGCAGACCCAGGCCGCGGTCGAGGCGCTGCTGCCTGCCTTTTCGCAAGGGCTGCAACGCAACACGGCCGACCCCTACGGGCTCGGCGCCTTCATGACCGCGATGGCGAGCGGCCAGCACGCCAAATATTTCGAGGACGCGACCCGGGCCTTCTCGCCGCAAGGCATCAACGAGGGCAACGGCATTCTTGGCCATCTGTTCGGCTCGAAGGAGCTGTCGCGGGCCGTGGCTGCCCAAGCCGCGCAAGCGACCGGTCTCAGCCAGCAGGTGCTGCAGCAGATGCTGCCTGCGATGGCCTCGATGATGATGGGCGGGCTGTTCAAGCAGACCACCAACCAGATGCAGGCGGCGGGCGGCTTCGGAGGCGGCGGCAATCCGCTCGGCGAGATCATAGAGCAGATGATGCGGCAGGCGGGCGGCAGCGCGCAGCAGCCGCAACAGGCGCCCAATCCCTATGGCGACAACCCGCTCGGCAAGGTGCTGCAGGACATGTTCGGCGGTGGTGCGCAGCAGCCGCAGAGCCAGCCGCAGCAGGCGCCCAATCCCTATGGCGACAATCCGCTCGGCAAGGTCCTGCAGGACATGTTCGGCGGCGCGCAACAGCCGCAAGGCCGGACGCAGCCGCAACAGACGCAAAGTCCCTTTGGCGACAATCCGCTGGGCAAGATGTTCGAGGAGATGCTGCGTCAGAGCGGAGGCGGCGGGTTCGGCCAGCCGGTGCCACAGCAGCAGGCACCCCAGCAGCGCGAGGCGCCGCAACCGCAGACCAACCCGAGCGGCAGGCCGAGGAACCCGTTCGACGATCTGTTCGGTAAGATGTTCGAGACCGGCGCGCGGCAACGCGACGAGTACCAAAAGGGCATGGAATCGATCTTCGATCAGTTCAAGCGCGGCATGGATCGACGTTAGCCCGAAAAGAAGAGCCCGGTCCTTGGGAGGACCGGGCAGCGTGCAGGCAGGCCGGGGGGAACCGGCAGGGAGTGGGGAGCCTGCATGAACCTTGGTCGCCGCGCCCCTTGAAAAGGTTCAGGGCGACCGAATGCACCAGCCGGCTGGATCAAGCCACCTTGCGGGCGAGATCCTCGATCGAGCCGACCCGGTCGCTGGCGATGGCGCGCAGCTTCACCGTCGGGTCACGCCCGAAGGGCACAGCGACGGCGACGTGGAGGTCGGCGCGCGTCAGCCCGATATCGGCGAGTTCGGCATCCGACATCTCGCCGAGGCGATAGAATTGGCGGCGGTTTTTCCAGGCGCGGTAGGCATCAGCGATGGCATTGGCCACGCGCGCCGCTACGGACGGACGCGTGGTGATGCGCGAGGTCTCGGTGGCGAAATCAAACGTGGTCATGTCAGTCCTCCTTCAGAGTCGAGCGGGCGAAGCCGGGCAAACGTCGCTGGGAGGAGCGCCGTTCCGGTCTCGATTCACATGCCTTCATGTGGATGTTGGAGAATGTGCCACGGTGCGATTGATTAATCCAACGAATGTTTCTAATCTTTAGCATCAACATCAATGATGGATTGGACCGATGAAAGCGCCACTCGATCTCGATCAGTTGCAAACCTTCATCTCGATCGCCGATACCGGCAGCTTCACCCGCGCGGCGGAAGAGGTGCATCGGACGCAGTCGGCGGTGTCGATGCAGATGCGCCGGCTGGAGGAGCGGATCGGCAAGCCGCTGTTCGAGAAGGACGGCCGCACCAACAAGCTGACCGAGGAAGGCGACAGGCTGCTTTCCTATGCGAGGCGGCTGATCTTCCTCAACCGGGAAACGCTGGCCGCCTTCGACGACAAGCGACTGGAAGGCACCATCCGCATCGGCACGCCGGACGACTATGCCGACCGCTTCCTGCCAGAGATCATGGCGCGCTTCACGCGCTCCAACCCGCGGGTCGAGCTGACAGTCATCTGCGAGCCGACGCCCGGACTGGTCGAACACATCAAGCGCGGCAATCTCGACCTGGCGCTGGTGACGCACAACGACACGCGCGGCCAGTCGGAAGTGGTGCGGCGCGAGCCGCTGTTGTGGGTGACCTCGGCCAACCACGCCACGCATGAGCAGGAAATCCTGCCGATGGCCTTCGGCCGGCCGAACTGTATCTGGCGCCGCGCCGCGGTCGACGTGCTCGACCGGCAGAACCGCGAGTACCGCATCCTGTTCTCGAGTTTCTCGGCGACCGTCATCACCGCCGCGGTGCTTTCCGGCCTCGCGATCTCGGTGCTACCGGAATGCGCGCTGCGGCCCGGCATGCGCGTGCTCGGCGAGGCCGACGGCTTCGGCACCCTGCCCGACTGCCGCATCGGCATCATGCGTGGCCAGACCTCGCAGCCGGAGATCGTCGACGCGCTCGCCCGCCACATCTGCCAACG
>NZ_RZSG01000569.1:0-3921 GCF_003997725.1 Mesorhizobium sp. M4A.F.Ca.ET.050.02.1.1 | reverse complement strand
GATCCTCCCAATGCGGGTTGTGACCGCAATCTTGCGCCCACACCAGACGTGAGCCCACCAGCGCCTGAGCCAGCGCTCGCTGGTGCACCGCGCCGAAAAGCGGATCGCGCACACCAGCGATGATCAACGCCTGCGCCTGCACGGCTCGCCCCACGGCGGTCAGATCGGCGCGACGGACTTCTTCGAGAATGGCGCGCCAGCGCGCCGCGGGAATCGCGGAGGCGTCTTTTGCGAGACCGGCGAGAAAAGCCTGCGGCACACCTGGCTGGCAGGCATGCCACCAGTCATAGAACGGATCGGCTGGCGAAATCGGATCGCGCAACGCCGCGACCCTGTCGGTCAATTGATGATCCCGTCCGAAATCGGGCTTCAGCGTGCTGGCCACAATCACCAGCCCGCCGATCAATTCGGGATGCCGCGCGGCCAGCATCATCGACACCATGCCACCCAGCGAATGGCCGACGACGACCGACCGATCGAGCCGCAGGCTGCGGATCAGCCCGGCAATGTCCTCTGCGAAGTCAGCAATGCGATAACCATCGCCCGCCTGTGAGGCGCCGTGGCCGCGCAGGTCCGGCATGATCAGTCGGCGCCCGGAAAGATGCGGCGCCAGCAGCGAAAAACTGCGGCTGGTGTCGGTGAAGCCATGAACCAGGAGCAGCGGCGGCTCCGAACCGGCGACCTCGACATAGGCAAGATCGAGACCGCCGACACCGGCGATTTGCTTGCGGCCGGCCCAGGGGTCCTGCTCGGCCTCCTGATACGCCAGCTCCAAAGCTGCCGGCCTCACAGTCCGAGCTTTTCCTTGACCGCGGCGAGGCCTGGCTTGCCGTCGAAAGTGGCGACACCGGCGAGCCAAGCGTCGAGACGATCTTTGTGCAAGGCGATCGACTTCAACGCCCCCTCCTCCGGCTTCATGCCGTCATTGATCAGGTAGCCCATGCCGACATTCTCCATATCGATGTCGAATGCGAGGTTCTTCAGGAACTGCGCCACATTCGGGCATTCCTGCAGAAAACCCTTGCGCACCTGCGTTGTCACCGTCGCGGCGCCGAAATTAGGGCCGAAGAACTTGTCGCCGCCGGTCAGGTACTTGAAGTCGTACATCGTGTTCATGGGATGCGGCGCCCAGCCCTGGAAGACAATGAATTGCTTCTCCTTGATCTCGTAGCCGACCTCCGAGAGCATGCCAGCTTCGCTCGACTCGACCACCTGCCAGCCGTCGAGGCCGAACTGAGGATCGGCGATAGCGTCCATCATCAGCTGGTTGGAGCCCGGCTCGATGCCGTACATCTTCTTGCCGAACTTGTCGGCGAATTTGTGCAGGTCGGACAGGTCCTTGACGCCGGCGTCCCAGACATAGGTCGGCACGGCGAAGGTGTATTTGGCGCCGACCAGATTGACGCGCACATTCTCGATCGAGCCGTCCTTCTTGTAGGGCTCATAGTAGGTGACCATCGCCGGGTCCCAGTAGCCGAGGAACAAATCGAGGTCCCTGTTCTTCATGCCCTCGTAGATGACGTTGATGCCGAGCACCTCGCTCTGCGGCTCGTAACCAAGCGCCTGGAGCAGGACGTAGGCGACCCCTGTGGTGAAAGCGAGATCGTTCCAGCCGGGTTCCGCCATGCGGACCGCCTTGCACTGCTCGGCCTCGGCCGCTCGGGCCGCCTGGGTACCCAGCATCAACGCAGCCAGACAGACCCCGTTCGCAAGCACTCGCAACATATCGGCTCTCCTCTGATTGACCAATTGGTCATATTATTGTCCCGTTGGTCAATTGTTGATCTAAGTGGACGAAAATGTCAACAATGGAATCGCCATGCATGGATCGATCCGATGAAACTCACGCGTCTCAGCGACATACGCCGCAAGGAGTTGCGGCAGGCGGCCTTCGCGGTGCTGGAGCGCGAGGGCATTGCCGGTGCGACGCTGGAAAAGGTGGCGGCCCAGGCCGGCGCCTCGAAAGGCATCGTGCTGCACTATTTCCGCAGCAAGCAGGAGCTGTTCGAGCATGCCATGCGCGAGGCAAATGCGGTCCTTTGCCACGCGGTGATCGCCAGGCTCCGGCGAGCGCGGACGCCGATGGAACGGCTCGACGCGGTGATCGAAGGCAATTTCGAGGAGCATCTGTTCCGGGCGCCGCTCTGCCATGCCTGGCTGTCGCTCTGTGCCGAGGTGCCCCGCGACGAAAAGCTGGCGCGCATCCAGAAGGTCATCCACGCGCGCATGCGCTCGAACCTGTTGTCCGGCTTGCGCGGCCTGACATCGCCGGACGTGGCCGACGAGATAGTGATCGGCGTCACCGCACTGATCGACGGGCTGTGGCTTAGGCTTGGCCTGCGGCCGGGCAGCGTATCGCGCGAGTTGGCGGTGCGCCAGGTCAAGGACTACGTCGTGGGACGCCTCGCCCTGCGCCAGACAGCGCCCGCCGGGATGGCGTCGGCCGGGTAAGTTTCATACCGGGCGATAGGCCCACGGGTTGACCCTCCGCGCCATTCGGCGCTGCATCCCTGCGCGGCACATTGCAGGGAGCCTGGCGATGAGACTTCAGGGCAAAAGGGCGCTGGTCACCGGCGGTTCGGATGGCATCGGCTTGGCAATCTCTGAAGCCTTCGCTCGCGAAGGCGCCGATGTGCTGATCGTTGGCCGCGATGCCGGCAAGCTAGAGGCCGCGCGGGACGCGCTGGCGGTAGAAGCAAAAGGTAACGCCACGGTAGAAACGCTGTCGGCCGACCTCGCCACCAGCGCCGGCATCGACGCGGTGGCTGCCCGGGTCAAAGGATCCGGCCGGCCGCTCGACATCCTCGTCAACAATGCCGGCGTCGCTTATCTGGTGCCATTCGAGACGGTCAGCGAAGAACGGTTCCAGCATTCCTTCGCGCTCAACGTGACGGCGGCCTTCTTCCTGACGCAGCAGCTCCTGCCGCAGCTCGGCGCCGGCGCCTCAATCATCAACATCTCGTCCTATTTCGCCAACAAGATGATCCCGAAGCGGCCGTCCAGCCTTTACTCGCTCTCCAAGGGCGCGCTGAACTCGCTGACCAAGTCGCTCGCCTTCGAGCTCGGCCCGCGAGGCATCCGGGTCAACGCGATTGCGCCCGGCACGATCGACACCGCGATGCGGCGCAACTCGATCGAAAACCTGCCGCAGCAGGCACAGGACGACCTCAGGGCCTATGTCGAGCGCTCCTATCCGCTCGGCCGCATCGGCCGCACCAGCGACCTCGCTGGCATTGCCGTCTATCTCGGCAGCGACGAGGCCGCCTGGACCAGCGGCGGCATCTTTGCGATCGACGGCGGCTATACGGCGGGGTGAGAGGCTCTCTCTTCCCCTTCCTCCCTTGTGGGAGAAGGTGTAGCCGAAGGCGACGGATGAGGGGGCTCCAGCTTGGCGCCGACAGCGATCCGTCACGCACCTCTCAACCGTGTCGGCGCTGCGCGCCGATCCACCTTTTCCGACAGAGGGAGAAGGAAGAGGCGCTTCAACCGATTTGCATCTTCTTGGCCCGCAATCTCTGCTTGATGCCATTTGTGCAACGCGATACGCCGTTGCCGAATTCGACAACCGGAGACCCTCCAGTGAGCGCTGAGAAGAGCAGAACCGAAACCGACACATTCGGTCCCATCGAGGTCGCCGACGACCGCTACTGGGGCGCGCAGGCGCAGCGTTCGCTTGGCAATTTCAAGATCGGCTGGGAGAAGCAGCCGGCCTCGATCGTCCGCGCGCTCGGCATCGTCAAGCGCGCGGCGGCCGAAGCCAATATGGAGCTGAAGCGCCTCGATCCCGCGCTCGGCAAGGCGATCATCGAGGCCGCTCAGGAGGTGATCGACGGCAAGCTCAACGACCATTTCCCGCTGGTGGTGTGGCAGACGGGCTCGGGCACGCAGTCCAACATGAACGCCAATGAGGTGATCTCCAAC
>NZ_RZSG01000568.1:0-3922 GCF_003997725.1 Mesorhizobium sp. M4A.F.Ca.ET.050.02.1.1 | reverse complement strand
CTCTCAGCCGCGCATAGATTTCGCCCTTGGCGCCGACATCGACGCCGCGGGTCGGCTCGTCGAGGAGCAAGAGCCGCGGGTTGCCGAGAATTTCCTTGGCCAGCACCACCTTCTGCTGGTTGCCGCCGGACAGCGCGCCGACGGATATGTCCGGGTTCTTCGGACGGATGTCGAACTGGCCGAAGGACTGTCTCACCGCTTCCGCCTGGCGGCGCGGCGACATCAGGCCGGCCGGCGAGATGCGGCGGATCACGGACATGACCAGGTTGAGGCCGACAGCCATTCTCAGCATCAGGCCGCTGCCGCGCCGGTCGTCGGTGACGAAGGCGATGCCGGCCTTGCGCGCCGCGTCGATGGAGTCGAGTTTCACGGGCCTGCCGTCGACTGCGACCTCGCCCTGCCAGCGGCCGGCGAGACCGGTGCCGTAGAGCGCGGAAAGCAGTTCGGTGCGCCCTGCTCCCATGATGCCGGCCAGGCCGACGATCTCGCCCTCCCTGACCTCGAGCGAAATGCCGCTCGGCGGCTGCCAGCCGGCGCTTTCCCGGGCGAGCCTGAAGCTGGCATCCTTGAGGCGGAGCAACGTCTTGCCGGCGCTTCTGGCGCGTGCGGGGTAGAGTTCATCCAGCGAGCGCCCGACCAGGAGCCGCACCAACTCGGCCTGCGGCGCGTGCGGCTCGGTGACGCCGGCGACGCGGCCGTCGCGCATCACCGTCACGCGGTCGGCGATATCAGGGACTTCCTCCAGACGGTGCGAGATGTAGACGATGCCGACGCCGGTCGCGGCGAGCTTCCTCATGATGTCGAACAGACGCTCGACCTCTCCGACGGTGAGTGCCGCCGTCGGCTCGTCCATGATCAGCACGCGGGACGCATAGGACAGCGCCTTGACGATCGCCACCACCTGGCGCTGGCCGATAGAGAGGTCGGCGACAAGGCGCGCGGGGTCGATGGCGAGTTCGATCGCTTCCAGCCGCCGCTTCGCCTCGCGGCGCATCGCCGGCACGTCGAGCAGGCCGCCCGGTCGCATCAATTCGCGCCCGAGGAAGAGGTTCGCCGCGACATCGAGCGAGGGCACGAGGTCGAGTTCCTGGAAGATGGTGGCGATGCCGGCGGCCTGCGCCTCGCGCGGGTTGTTGAAGGTGACCGGCTTGCCGTCGATCTGGATTTCGCCCTCGTCCGGCGAGTAGACGCCCGACAGAAGATTCATCAGCGTCGATTTGCCGGCGCCGTTCTCGCCGAGCAGCGCGTGGATCTCGCCCGGCTTGAGATCGAAGTCGACGCCGCGCAGCGCCTGCACGCCGCCGAAGCGTTTCACCGCACCTGTGACCGAAAGCAGCGGCGCGCTCATGCCGGCCTCATGTGGGTTGGCCTCGCGCAGGACTGGCGTGCCTGCAGCCTTGCCTGCAGCCGCACGGCACGCGGCGCTGCGTGGCTGGAGGCGATGCGCTCGCTGAGCAGCGCCGCCGCCTGGCGGCCGATCTCGGTGCAGGGCTGCTCGACCAGCGTCAGACGCGGCTCGAAGCAGTCGGCCCATTCGAAATCGTCGAAGCCCGCCAGCGACAGATCGCCGGGGATCGAAAGACCCTTCTCGCGGATGGCGCGGACTGCCCCGATCGTCGTCATGTTGTTGCCGGTGACCAATGCGGTGGGCGGCGTGGCCAGCGACAGGATCGCATGCGTCGATGCCGTGGCGCTCGCCGTGTCGACATTCTCCGGCGAGACATAGTGCGGCAGGCACTCAAGTCCATTGCCGGCGAGCGAGGCGCGGAACGCCTCGATGCGCTCACGCGTGGTGGCCAGCCCCGGCTGGCCGGCAATGTAGCCGATGCGCTTGTGGCCGAAGGAAGCGACATGGTCGATGAGGGCATGCATCGCCGTGTCGTTCTCGACACCGATCTGGTCGAAGCGGTCGTCAGCGAACCGGTCGATCAGCACGCAGGGCAGCTTCTTCTCGGTAAGATAGTCGATCGCGCGCTCCGGCGAGCCCGACGGCGCCAGGATCACGCCGTCGACGCGGCGCTGGTGGAAGGCGCGCACCACCTGAAGCTCGCGGTCCGGGTCTTCCTGCGTGTCGGACAGAAACACCATCAGGCCGAGCCGCGCACATTCGGCCTCGACCGCGCAGATGATGTCGGTGAAATAGGGATTGGAGATCGCCGAGATGGCGAGCCCGACGCTATTGGTGGTGGACGCCTTCAGCGCGCGTGCCAACTCGTTGGGCTGGTAACCCATCGTGGCAATGGCATCGTTGATCAGCCTGGCCTTCTCGGGCGAGACGAAGCGGGTGCCGTTGACGACGTGTGAGACTGTCGAAACCGAGACGCCGGCGCGGCGCGCGACCTCAGCCATTGTCGGCATGCGTATGGAGTGCCCGCAAGCGCTCCTCCCTTGTATGCGTTTCCCAACCGCTCTTCGGCGGATTTCTTAGAAACCATAGAGCCATCGAAACGTTTGCGCAATCGATTCGACAAAGCCCGCGACAAATTTTGTCGCGGGCTGAAAACTTGGAGATCAGGAGGTGAAAGCCAGCCAGGCCGTGCCGGCGAAAAGCGTGACCAGGGTCAGCGGCAGGCCGACCTCGAAGAAGGCGGAGAAGGAAAGCTCCTTGCCCGCCGCCTTCGCCTGTTCGGCAACGATCAGGTTGGCAACGGAACCGAGCAGCGTGAAATTGCCGGCGAGCGTGGAGCTCATCGCGACCACCAGCCAGGCGCGCTCGGGGTTCTCGAGGCCGGGAATGAAGGGCCTCAGCGCCAGCACCGCCGGCACGTTGCTCATGACGTTGGAGAGCACGGCGGTGAAGCCGGAGAGCCGCCAGACATCGTCGAGCCCGATGTTTTTCGCCCAGGCGATCATATCGGGCGTCAGCAGCGTCTTTTCGGCGCCGGCCACCACCACGAACAGGCCGGCGAACATGAACAGCAACGGGCCGTCGATCTCGCGATAGATGCGATGCGGCTTGATCGCGCGGGTGACGAGCAGGAAGGCGCCGGCAATCAGCGCCGCCTTGGCAACGGCAACGCCGGCGAAGAACGCGACCGCCAGCACGACGCAGACGACTACCGCCTTCAGTACCTGTCCCGGCAGCATGCGGCCGCGATAGACTTCGGGACTGAGCTCCACGGTGCGGGAGAATTCGGCGCGGTAGACGATGCGCAAGATGACGATAACGGCGAGAAGACCGAACAGCGCCACCGGCGCGAGCGCGGCCGAAAAGGCCGGATAGGAAATGCCGGACAGCGCGCCGATCACCATGTTCTGTGGGTTGCCGGTGATGGTGGCGACACTGCCGCAATTGGAGGCGGTGCAGGTGGCAATCAGATAGGGAACCGGGTTGCGGTTGATGACGCGCGTGACGTGGACGACGATCGGCGCCATCACCAGGCAGATTGCGTCATTGACCAGGAAGGCCGAGAGGACGCCGGTCAGCAGCGTCACCATGACCAGGAGCATGAACGGCGCGTGCGCATGCTCGATGGCGAAGCCGCCGAGCGCGCGAAAGGCACCCGAGACCTTCAGATGCGCGACCACGATCATCATGCCGAGCAGCAGCGTGATGGTGTCGAAATTTATGGCGCGGTAGGCGTCCTCCATGCTGATCGCGCCGACGGCGATCATGGCCGCGCCACCGAGCAGCGCGATGCCGGCGCGGTCGAGGCGCAGGCCCGGAAAGCGGCCGACGGCGACACCGGCATAGGTCAGGATGAGGATCAAAAGTGCCGCCGCGCCAGTCCATGTCATTGGCAGAAGTTCCGTCCGAGCTCGCCCCTGCCCGGCAGATTCTGCCCGGCGGCATTCTTCGCTCCACCTTTAGCAAGCGCGCGGCAAAGCGAAAGCGGTTGTGCGGTTGAAACTTTTCGTGCGACCCGACGATAAGGCCGCGGCGTCCGAACAAACAGGCGGGTTTGCTCAGTGGCTAGTCTGC
>NZ_RZSG01000567.1:0-3931 GCF_003997725.1 Mesorhizobium sp. M4A.F.Ca.ET.050.02.1.1 | reverse complement strand
ACGGGGGGGCCGTTCGTCGAGCGGGCGGCGGCTCGAAACCTGTCGGCCCGGGTCGGGCTGGAGGACGGCAAGCACCTGCCGGACGGCAGCGTCGCCGCCGGCAATGCGGCGCTGGTGGCGGCTGCGGTGACGATTTATCGGGCAGGCCGATGGCGGGGCTAAGAACGCTCGCCGGAAGTCAGCCGAACGTCGCCAGAGGCTCGGCGCGGATCTCGACCCACTCGCAGCGCCGGCTGTCGTGATAGAAGGACTGGAACGGCGCCGGGAAGGACGGGTCGGCAAAGGCGCCGACGGGAATTGCGATCACACCGGGCTGGCTGTCGAGCCGGTAGTGGACGGTGGTTCCGCAATCCGGGCAGAAGCTATAGCTGACGCGGCCGCCCTGCTCGCCGACACGGGTGAACTCCGCCGCCCGTCCCTGGATGGACACGTCACCTTCCTTAAACCGGACATTGTAGCTAAAGGCACTGCCGGTGCGCCGCTTGCAGGCCAGGCAATGGCACACGGAAATGCGTACGATCTCGCCCGAGCAGACAGCCGAAAGCTGGCCGCAAGAGCATTCCGCGCGACGACTGACCATGGCCGGCTCCTTTCGGCTCCGCCCGGCCTCGTCCGACCAGCGCGGCTGGAGCAGCTTATTGAGTTCGGAAGCGCGGCGGAAGGGCACTTCAGGCTCTCGCCCGTCACGGAGCGCGGCGGCCTTTGTCAGGCCCGCCAGGCCGCCAGATCCGCCAGGATTTGCGCCTTCAGCGCGGGGTCGGCATAGCTCGCCTTGACCGATGTCGCCGCGAGCTCGCGGATGGTTTCGCCGTCCCAGGCGAACGCGTCGGCGCAGGCGGCATAGGATACTTCCAGCGTGGTGTCGAGCAGCGCCGGATCATCGGTGTTGATCGAGACCGGAACACCGGCCCGGCGCAAGGTGTCGATCGGATGTTCGGCGATCGACCGGTAGAGGCCGAGCGTGACGTTGGAGATCGGGCAGACGCCAAGGGGGATCTGCCTCTCAGCCAGCAGGTCGACCAGGTCCGGCTTCTCGATCGCCCGCACGCCGTGGTCGATGCGGTCGGCGCCAAGCAGGTCGACCGCGTCGCGCACGCCCTCCGGACCGCTGGACTCGCCGGCGTGAACGGTCCGCCGCAGGCCCGCCGCAGCCGCACGGCGGAACGCTTCGGCAAAGCGCGGGCCGGTGCGGCCGGCGGCGGCTTCGTTGCCGTCGATCGACAGCGCAACCACGCGCGGATGCCTGATCCCGCTCAGCAGCTCCACCAGCTCGATCGCTTCCTCCGCCGACTGGGTGCGCAACAGGCTGACGCAAAGCCCGACCGGAGGGTGACCGTCCTCTTCGGCGGCCGCGAAGCCGGCGTCGAAGGCGTCGATCATCCCCGGAATGTTCTTGTACCAGTGCGGCCAGTGAGTCGGGTTGACGATGACGTCGGCATAGCGCACGCCGCTCCTGGCCATGCGCTGGGCGAACTTGTAGGCCGTGCTCGCCAGCTGCTCGCGCGTGCGGAACGTGCCGCACAGCCAATCGAGCATTTCGAGGAAACTCTTCAGGTTGTGCGCCTCGAACAGCCTGTCGCGCGGCGCGCGCAACGGAATGCCGGCTTCCTCGCAATTCCTGATCACGTCGTCGGCCTCGAAGCAGCCCTCGACGTGGATGTGCACCTCGGCTTTCGGCAATGCGATGTAGTCGGTCAACGGACGTCTCCCCTGTTCACGCGCCGCATTCAAGCACGAAAAGGCCCGACCCATGCTTCAAGAAATGATTGAAAGAATTGCGCGAGGCGGCGGCAATTGCCGCGGCAGTACCGTTCGTTGTAGCCATTGCGACCGCTTGATTTTGGAGGAGACGCGGCATGGACCCAATCACCGGCGGCTGCCTGTGCGGTAACGTCCGCATCGTTGCGTCGGGTGCCCCATACAGGGTCGGCATCTGCCACTGCCTCGACTGCCGCAAGCATCACGGGGCGCTCTTCTATGCCGCGGCGGTGTTCGCTCAGGATGCGGTGACGATCGAGGGCGAAACGCGCGATTATGCCGGACGGTTCTTCTGTCCGCGCTGCGGCTCGTCCGTCTTCGCCCGCACTGGAGACGAGATCGAAGTTCATCTGGGCTCCCTGGATGCTCCCGACCAACTGGTGCCGACGTACGAACTCTGGACCGTTCGTCGCGAGTCCTGGTTGCCGCCGTTTCCGCTCAAGAGACGCTACGAGCGCGATCGTGACGCCACGGGTCGTAGCGAGGGATAGCCGCGCAGTTTGGGCGGTCACGCCGGGGCTTCAGTCCGGAAGGCCGGCCTTGCGGAAGCCATCGACGAAATGCTGCATCGTCGCGTCGTCGCGGAACGGCTCCGTCGCGACCCAATAGGCGGTACTAAAATGCCGGTTGCCGACGAGGAACAGTTCGACCTCCGCGCGCGCCTCATCGAGCCGGCCAAGTTGCGCAAGGCTTGCCGCCAGGAAACGGCGCGAGCTCGTGCGATAGGTCTCGTCCCGGCGCAGCGTCTCGACGGCGGCTTCGTATTCACGGGCCGCATATTGTGCCTGACCGAGTGTCAGATAGTACCAGCTTGGCGGATAGGGGTTCAGCCGGAATGCCTTGCGAATGTGCTCGAGGCTTACCTCGATCTGCCCGGCCAGAACCTCGATGTCGGATATCGTCGCCCAGGCGTCGGCTTCGTTCGGATCGAGTTCGAACGCCTTGGCGAATTCAGCGTCCGCCTCGTCGAAGCGGCGTTCATAGGCAAGCAGGTTGCCCAGCACCCAGTGGCAGCCGGCATCGTTGGGATCGATCGCCACGGCCTTGCGCGCCAGCTCCAGGGCAACGCTCCGATTGGGTTCGATGGGTTCTCCCCAATGCACCCATTGCATCCAGTGGTTCATGGCAAGCCAGCGATAGGCCTCGGCGTAGTCCGGATCGAGCGAAACGGCGCGCGTCAGCATCAGGTGCGCTTCCCGCGCCGTCTGCGGCGAATCGTCGATCAGCTTGCGCGCCCGCACACACAGATCATAGGCCTCGAGATTTTTGGGCCGGTTGCGCGGCGGCGGCGCGCGCAGCCGGCCAAGCAGTGCCTCGACGATCTTGGCCGTCACCTCGTCCTGAACGGCAAAGATGTCTTCAAGGCTGCGATCGTAGCGTTCCGCCCACAGATGTTCGCCGCTCGAAGCGTCGACCAGCTGGGCATTGATGCGCACGCGCCCGGCGGCGCGCCTGGCGCTGCCTTCCAGCAGGTAGCGCACGCCGAGCTCCTCGGCGATCCCGCGCACATCCATCGCCCTTCCCTTGTAGGCAAAGACCGAGTTGCGCGCGATGACGAACAGGCCCGCGTTCCTCGACAGGTCGGTGATCAGGTCTTCGGTCAGCCCGTCCGCGAAGGACTCCTGCTCGGGATCATTGCTGAAGGCGACAAAGGGCAGCACGGCGATGGACGGCTTGCCTGGCAGCGGCAAGGGTTTTCGCTTCGCCTCGCCGAGCTGTTCGATGACGCCAGTGAAGCGGTAGCCGACGCGCGGCACCGTGGCGATCCAGTCACCGCCATCGGCGGCCGGACCGAGCAGCTTCCTGAGCTGGGCGATCTGGACCGTCAGGTTGCCTTCCTCGACGGCCGTTCCCGGCCATGCGGCATCCATCAGCTCGGCCTTGGCCAGGATTTCACCGGGACGCTCGACCAGCGCCGCAAGCAGCTTCAGCCCGCGATAGCCGGCGGCCACGGGAACGTCGTTGCGAAGCAGCGTTCCCGCAGACGGATCAAGCACATACGGACCAAAGGCAAAGCGCGATCCCTGCATGCGGCTGATCTATAGCCCATTTGGAAGTTTTGAGAACTATTTGGGAGGGCTTAATTACGCCGCTGCCGGCATCCTGCAGAATTCAACCTCATTCAGGTCGAGGCCCCCAAATCGCATGGGCCTCAAACCACAGGAGGTTGCCA
>NZ_RZSG01000566.1:0-3958 GCF_003997725.1 Mesorhizobium sp. M4A.F.Ca.ET.050.02.1.1 | reverse complement strand
AACCGAGCCCGTGTCGATGCCGAGATCGGCCATCATCGCCGGATTGCCGAGCGCGACCTTGCTGCCCGCCACCGTGCCGGAGACGCCCTTGCCGGTGACGGCCTCGAAGTCGCCGGCATCGGCTATCTTGATACCGCGGTCCGCCGCACCCTCGACGATCGCCTCGGCCAGCGGATGCTCCGAACCCTTCTCAAGCGAGGCGGCCAGCGCCAGAAGTTCGTTTTCCGCGATGCCGCCGGCGGGGACGACGTCGGTCAGCCGCGGCCGGCCCTCGGTCAGCGTGCCGGTCTTGTCGACGATCAGCGTGTCAACGGAAGCGAAGCGCTCCAGCGCCGCCGCCTCCTTGATCAGCACGCCGGCATGGGCGCCGCGTCCGGTCGCCGTCATGATCGACATCGGCGTCGCCAGCCCCAGCGCGCAGGGACAGGCGATGATCAGCACCGACACCGCCGAGACGATGGCGAAGATCAGGCTGGGCTGCGGCCCGAGGATCGCCCAGGCGGCGAAGGCGGCGAGCGCCACCAGCACGACGGCCGGCACGAAATAGAAGGAAACGCGGTCGGCCAGGCCCTGGATCGGCGCCCGCGAGCGCTGCGCCTTGGCAACCAGTTCGACGATGCGCGACAGCGTCGTCTCGGCGCCGATGCGCTCGGCGCGCATGACCAGCGAGCCGTTCTTGTTGAGCGTGCCGCCGGTCAGCGCGTCGCCCTCGGTCTTTTCGACCGGCAGCGGCTCGCCGGTGATCATCGATTCGTCGATCGCCGAGCGCCCCTCGAGCACGACGCCGTCAACCGGGACGGCATCGCCCGGACGGATGCGCAGCCGGTCGCCGGCCTTGACCGTATCGAGCGGCACGTCGCTCTCGGAGCCGTCGGCGCCGATCAGCCGCGCCGTCTTCGGTGCCAGGTCGAGCAGTGCGCGGATGGCCGAGCCGGTGCGCTCGCGGGCTCTGAGCTCCAGCACCTGGCCGAGGAACACCAGTGCCACGATGACGGCGGCGGCCTCGAAATAGACAGGCACGGCGCCGCCATGGCCGCGGAACTGGTGTGGAAAGATGTCCGGAAACAGCGTGGCGGCGACGCTGTAGAGGTAGGCCGCGCCGACGCCGAGCGAGATCAGCGTCCACATGTTGGGGCTGCGGTTGCGGATCGAGTCCCAGCCGCGATGGAAGAACGGGAACGCCGCCCACAGCACGACAGGGCTCGCCAGCGCTAGCTCCGCCCATGTCTTCGTGCGGTCGTCGATTAAGCTTTCGAAGCTCAGGCCGAGCATAGGCGCCATGGCGATGACGAGCAGGGGCAAGGACAGCACTGCGCTGACCCAGAATCGCCGGGTGAAATCGACAAGTTCGGGATTCGGACCCTCGTCGCCGGTCGGCACTCCCATCGGCTCCAGCGCCATGCCGCAGATCGGGCAAGCGCCCGGCTTGTCGCGGATGATCTCGGGATGCATCGGACAGGTGTATTGCGTGCCCTTCGGCATCGGCTGTGGTGCCGGCCGGTCGCCGAGATAATTGGCCGGCGCGGCCTCGAACTTGCCCTTGCAGCCGGCCGAGCAGAAGTAGAAGCCCTGGCCCTCGTGGCGGATAAAGTGTCTGGCGCTGGAGCGATCGACACTCATGCCGCAAACGGGATCGGTGGCGGTCAGGTATCTTTCCGGATCGGCGTCGAATTTCGAACGGCAGCCCTCGCTGCAAAAATGATGGATCTGGCCGCCATGCTCGGCGGTCGGCTTGCCGGCGGTCTGATCGACCGTCATGCCGCAGACCGGATCGCGGATGACCGCCTCAGCGGCAGGCGCGGTACCCTTCGCGGAGCAGCAGCCGCCGCCGTGCGCGTGGTGATCTTGGTCGGAATGGGCCATTGGGAATGCCTCTTATGTCGCGATCTGAGGCCGAGGTAGTGCTTCCAGTAACTGGAAGGTCAAGGGTCGGCCGTATTTTTTCCGCCAGGCAATTCCCGGCCGGTCGAGGCAGCGGAATCCCGTATTGTCGGCGTGTCCGTCCGCCCCATACCCAGCACCGCGAAAACGCGCTATAGACGCCGCCAAAAAGGCAAGGCCGACCCGGGCATATGGCAAAAATCTCCCTGAAACTCGACGAGTTGATCGACGGCGTGATGCTGCGCCACGACATGACGGCGCTCACCGCGGCCCATGCCGGCGACGGTTCAGGGCCGGCGACGCGCGCGGCCGTCCTGCAGCTGCTCAAGGCGCGGCTCGCCGGCGGCCGCAAGATCGCGGAGGCCATGCTCAGGGAGGACGGCGGCGGCACCGCCTGCGCCGCCCGGCTGTCGCACGTCATGGACGAGATCATCCGGGCGCTCTACGATTTCGCCGCCACCCACGTCTATCGCGTCAAGAACCGCTCCGCGGCCGAGCGCATGGCGGTGGTGGCGGTCGGCGGCTACGGCCGCGGCACGCTGGCGCCGGGGTCCGACATCGATCTGTTGTTCCTGCTTCCCTACAAGCAGACGCCTTGGGGCGAGCAGATCGTCGAATACATGCTCTACATGCTGTGGGACCTCGGCCTGAAGGTCGGCCACGCCACCCGCAACATCGACGAATGCCTCAGGCTGTCGCGCACCGACATCACGATCCGCACCTCGATCCTGGAGGCGCGTTTCCTGTGGGGCGAGCAGAAACTTTATGACGAGCTTTTGACGCGTTTCGACCATGAGGTGGTGCGCACCACCGGCCCCGAATATGTGCAGGCCAAGCTTGCCGAACGCGACGATCGCCACGCCAAGGCCGGAGAAAGCCGCTATCTGGTCGAACCCAACGTCAAGGACGGCAAGGGCGGGCTGCGCGACCTGCAGACGCTGTTCTGGATCGGCAAATACTTCTACCGGGTGCGCACCGGCGAGGAGTTGGTCGAGAAGGATGTCTTCACCGAGGCCGAATACCGGGAATTCCTCAAGGCCGAGGATTTCCTCTGGGCGGTGCGCTGCCAGATGCACTTCCTCACCGGCAAGGCTGAGGAGCGGCTGCATTTCGACATCCAGCGCGAGATCGCCGAACGGCTCGGCTATACCAGCCATCCCGGCCTGTCGGCGGTCGAGCGCTTCATGAAGCACTACTTCCTCGTCGCCAAGGATGTCGGCGACCTCACCCGCATCTTCTGCGCCGCGCTCGAGGAAGAGCAGGCCAAGCACGTGCCTGGTTTCAACCGCATCTTCCTCACCTTCCAGCGTCGCAAGCGCAAGCTGGCCGGCACGTCCGATTTCATCGTCGACAATCACCGCATCAACGTCGCCGACGACATGGTGTTCGAGCGCGACCCGGTCAATCTGCTCAGGCTGTTCTGGTTCGCCGACAAGCATGGGCTGGAGTTCCACCCCGACGCGCTGAAGCTGCTCACCCGCTCGCTCGGCCTCGTCGGCAAGGCGCTGAGGCGCGACGAGGAGGCCAACCGGCTGTTCCTCGACATTTTGACCTCGGACCGCTACGCCGAGCTCAATCTCAGGCGCATGAACGAGGCGGGGCTGCTGAGCAAGCTGATCCCGGACTTCGGCAAGATCGTCGCCATGATGCAGTTCTCGATGTACCACCACTATACGGTGGACGAGCACCTGATCCGCTGCATCGGGGTGTTGGCCGAGATCGAGCGCGGCGACGGCGAGAAGGTGCATCCGCTGTCGCATTCGCTGATGCCGGGGCTGAAGAAGAGCCGCGAGGCGCTCTATGTCGCCGTGCTCCTGCACGACGTCGCCAAGGGGCGGCCGGAGGATCATTCGGAAGCCGGCGCCCGCATCGCGCGGCGCATCTGCCCGCATATGGGGCTGTCGGCCGCCGACACCGAGACGGTGGCCTGGCTGGTCGAGAACCATCTCGTGATGTCGATGACGGCGCAGACGCGCGACCTCAACGACCGCAAGACGATCGAGGATTTCGCCTCGATCGTGCAGTCGGTCGAGCGGCTGAAGCTGCTGTTGATCCTCACCGTCTGCGATATCAGGGG
>NZ_RZSG01000565.1:0-3969 GCF_003997725.1 Mesorhizobium sp. M4A.F.Ca.ET.050.02.1.1 | reverse complement strand
ATTGGCCACCTTGCGCCAGAAACGCCTTACGTGCAGCAAGGGCGCATTATCTTGTATTTGTGCTCGGTAGTGTTCAATCAACGAAATCCGGCCAATCCCAATGATGGAATACGTCCCCAGGAGCATATTTTGTCATGACCGCGCGTATACTCGTCGTCGACAACATCCCCGCCAATGTGCGGCTGCTGGAAGTTAGGCTTCTCGCCGAATATTTCGAGGTGCTGACAGCGAGCAACAGTCCGGACGCGATCGAGATCTGCGAAAATGGCAAGGTCGACGTCGTGCTACTCAACGTGATGATGACGGGCATGGACGGCTTCGAGGTCTGTAAGAGGCTGAAGAGCGAGCCGGCGACCTCACATATTCCCGTGGTCATGATCACCGCGCTCGACCAGGTGTCCGACCGGGTGCGCGGCCTCGAGGCCGGCGCCGACGACTTCCTCACCAAGCCGGTCAATGATCTGCAACTGATGACGCGGGTGAAGAGCCTAGTCAGACTGAAGTCGCTGACCGACGAGTTGCGCCTGCGCGCCTCGACCACGCGCAACATAGGCATCCAGGAGCTGCTCAGCCGCAACTTCGAGTCGGAAGACACCAAGCCCAGAGTGCTTGTGGTCGACGAGCGCAAGCCTTCGGTCGAGTGCATCCGGAAGATGCTGCTCGGCAGCGCTGAGCTCGATGTCGCGACCGATCCGAATGCCGGTCTCTTCCAGGCCGCCGAAACATCCTACGAGTGCGTGCTGATCTCGACGGCCTTCACCCATTTCGATGCGCTCAGGCTATGCTCGCAACTGCGCTCGCTCGACCGCACCCGCTTCCTGCCGATCATCCTCCTGGCCGGCGACGACGAGGAGGCGCGCATCATCCGCGGTCTCGAACTCGGCATCAACGACTATCTGACGAGGCCGATCGATCAGCACGAGCTTACGGCACGCCTGCGCACGCAGGTTCGGCGCAAGCGCTACAATGACCAGCTCCGCGGCAGCGACACCCCAACCATCGAGATGGCGATCACAGATTCTGTAACCGGGCTGCACAACCGCCGTTATCTCGACAGCCATTTGCCGACCCTGTTCGATCGTGCTGTGACGCGCGGACGGCCGCTGTCGGTGATGATCACGGATGTCGACCTTCTAAAGTTGGTCAATGATACATACGGACACGACGCAGGTGGCGACGTACTGCGAGAGTGCGCACTCCGGCTGCGCAAGCATGTGCGCGCGATTGACCTTGCATGCGTCTACGGGGGCGATGAGTTCGTTGTAGTGATGCCGGACACGGACAGCACTGTGGCCGCGAAAGTCGCAGAGCACATACGCGCCAAAATCGCCCAAATGCCGTTTGCTGTTGGCCAGGAGGCTAAGACAATCGAAGTGACCGTCAGCATTGGCGTATCTTCGGTACTCACGGGCGCGGATACGGTAGCCGGATTAGTAAAGCGGGCTGATGTCGCGCTTTACAATGCCAAGAACGGCGGCCGCAATCGCGTGATCGTCAATCTTGGATGATTATTTTTCGGCTCGACGTTATTAAAGCACTTACACCTGCGTCGAAAGTCGACTTGGTCTCAAGTTGCTGGTACGCCGTACTTCAAAAATTATGTCGGGGCCAATGAATGTCGTTCAATATCCTGTCTTTAAGCGGTGGCGGCTACCGCGGGCTGTTCACCATTGAGGTGCTGGCACGATTGGAGCGGCAAGCTGGCAAGCCGATTGGTCAATGCTTTGACCTAATCGCCGGGACCTCCATCGGCGGAATCATCGCCATTGGTCTGGCCATGGACAAAACTGCCAAAGAGATAAGAGAGACATTCTTGGAACAAGGGGCGGCAATCTTCCCAAAAGGGGAGCCTGCTGCTGGGTGGATTGCACGAAAGGTGGCCCAGTACAAATTCTATACGGGTGGCCCGAAGTATGACGGAAATGCCCTTCGCGCGACTATCGAGAAAATTGTCGGAAAAGACACACTCTTCGGACATGCGCATACCAGATTGGTGGTGCCAGCAGTGAATATGACGAAAGGGAGTGTGCAGATATTCAAAACACCACATAGTTCGGGTGTCGTTGTCGATCTTCATCGCAAGGCAGCCGACATTGCAATGGCCACATCCGCAGCCCCGACATTCTTTCCGATGGCTAAAATTGACAACAGCTATTATGCGGATGGAGGTCTGGTCGCAAACTCTCCAGATGCTTGCGCACTACACGAAGCTGTGCATTTTTGCGACCAGCGGGTATCAGATATTACACTCTTGAGTGTAGGCACAACTACCACAGGGTTTTCGCTGCCCGCGTCACTCGGTCCAGATCTGGGCGTTGTCGAGTGGATGAAGAACGAGCGTCTGATCTCGACGGTCATGTCCTCCCAGCAGCAGATCGTGGACTTTATGGTCGAGCATCAGTTGCATGATCGATACTTGCGCATCGATGCGCGGCCCTCGAATGAACAGATTGTCGACCTCGGTCTGGATTTGGCAACGCCCGCCAGGCGAGAAACCCTACTAGGGTTAGCAGAAGGAGCGTATCAGAGAGTTGCGGGCTCTCCATTTATTGAGAGAGTGCTCGCACACAAACGCGCCAACACTGATTTTCCATCCTTGCTCAGCAAGTAGAATACAGAGCCACAAAGGAAAGAACCGAACTGCGGTGGAGTTAAGCAGCACCCCAGGCAATGCATCAAAGTCGGGTCCGCTAACTACCATTAACGGCGCCTTGTTTGTGCCGAGCGGCCACCACGATCAAATCTCGGTCGGGTAAGCACGTCTTCGAGGCGCCAGCGGCTGGCTCTACGTCCCCTTCACGATTCTCGGCTTGGTCGGTCGGCGGGATGGAGCCGGGCTTTCGATGATCAAGGCCAGCCGCTTCTCGTCTTCAATGGCGCGGTCGACTGCCTCGATTTCCTCCTGGAGCGCCTTCAGTTGGGCACCGTAGCTGGAGCCATCGCTGTCTCCGATCTGGAAGCCACTTGCCCGCATTGCGTCGCGCGTATGGTGCACGTTACGGACGCCTTCGCGTCGAGTTGCGACGAGGATTTCCCTGAACTCTCCAAGACGTTCAACGTGACTGCGAGTCATTGCGTTCTCCTATTTCGTCGTCATCGTCGCCGACGGCGATGCAAAACGGCCAAACTTACGGCGCAGAAGGTCTAGGAGACTAAAGGAGATACTCTCGACAAAGCATGAGTGCGGAAGCTCAAATTTGAACGTTTGCAACAAGGTGATTCCAGGCGCGCCTCTCAAACCAGCATCGACTGCTGGGCGAAGATGCCCGCCATCGCGCCTTGCCACGATGCCGTGGTGACCGAGGGGATCATGGGGTTAGTGAGGTCGCCCGCGGCGTAGATGCCGGGCATGCTGGTTTCGCGGCGCTCATCAACCTTGAGGACGATGCCAAGGGGTGTAGCGGCCGTGGCGAGGCCCAGTGATTCATGCAGGCCGGCGGACGGCTTGTTGCGCGGATGTGCGAACAGAATGTCGACAGCGACATCACGGCCGGAAGCGAGCTTGAGGGTGGGATTACGGCCGCTATGACGGGTGATTTCAGTGATCCGGCCATCGACGATAGGTGTGTTGCGACGCTCCAGATCGGCCCGGATATCGGTCGGGATGTCGTGACCATCGGCGAAGACCGTCAACCTGTCAGTCCAATCGTGGAACAGCCTGGCCTGATTGTGCGACTGCGGGCCGGACCAGACGAGGCCCCAATGCTGGCCGGCGACTTCAAAGCCGTCGCAATAGGGACAGGGCACGATGGACGTGCCCCAGCTTTCGGCAAACCCCGGCACATCGGGCATCTGGTCCGTGATGCCATAGCTCAGGATCAGCCGACGCGCCCCAAGGCTTTCGCCATCGCCCATGAGGACGGAGAAATCGTCGATGCCGCCGGAGACTTTGTCGGCCCGAGCGTTGACCAGACTGATCGCAGGATAACGCGCCAGCTGCCGGCGCGCCTCGGCCAGGATGTCCAGCGG
>NZ_RZSG01000564.1:0-3974 GCF_003997725.1 Mesorhizobium sp. M4A.F.Ca.ET.050.02.1.1 | reverse complement strand
TGATGGTCTTCTTGATTCAGAATACACAGAACCGCGATGGCGCCGCCATCCAGGCAAAGCTCGATGAGTTGATCCGCTCCGGCCAGGGCAAGAACGACTTTATCGGCATCGAGCATCTGACGGAGGAAGAGGTTGAGGAGTTTCGCGCAGCGTGCGCCCGGGCGAAGGAAAGGTCGCGAGATGTGTAGACTGCGCGTTTCGAAGAAGGCTGACGCTCACATTCTTCTCCGCGTTATCCGCGGGGCCCTGCAATCGCACCATGGAGGCGCTGGAACTTCATCTCCGGATGCACATTGAGCTAGGCGTGCCCATAAGCTTGGAGGCGCGCCCGGTGGCGATACACACTAGACAAGCGGAGTTCATCCTATGCAGCTGGTTCGGACTGAAGTCGGCGAGGCCATCGGCCACAATGGGCAGCCTGTCCTGCGCGTTTCGTTCTGTGGTGAGGGCGGCGAGCGCGTTAGCGTCGATATGGCAAACGCAGAGCCTCTTGCGGGCGGTGGCGAGAGCCGCGCAATCGGTCGGGCCAAAGCGTTGCTCGTGCAGACCGCCACGTTTGACGCGGCTGCCAACGACTATGATGCCGAGAGCAACGGCAATTTCGACGAAGTGGCAGTCACTTCTGCGCAAACCCAGAGCGGTGCCGGGTTATATATCTTTGAGTATCGGGACGGGGATGGCGGCCGGCTGGTTCCGCAAGCCGGCGTGGCGAGCTTCGAGGCTGCTCGCAAGGAAGCAATCCGATGTGCGATCGACCTTTTGATTGACCTTCAGCCTGGCACGGACGATCTCTCTGGCTGGCTGGTGCGGGTGCGAGATGAACACGGCACCGTGCTGTGCACCATCGACGTTTCCGACGCTGAACTCGCACGCCAAGCCAGTGCTGGTGCGAGCCATGTGGCAGACGGCACAAGTAACTGATCAGGAGACGTTTTGAGAGCCTTCTTTCGCAATTGGGTGAGACCGGAGCGGCGCGGGCCTGCGAGCAGCCGACAAGTTTGCGAGGCGCGTCGACTTAGAGAGCGATCAGGCCAAGCGATAACAACGCTCGCTAGTTGGCGTCTCGGAGCATTTCCAAATTTTTCGGCCTTTCCAGGCGCTATCGTTTGTTAAGTCGCATTGTGGCCCCTTCCAGGCTTCCATGCAAAGGAAACGTCCATGGTCCAATCTCCCAGCTTCCACTCCCGCACTGCCAGGACCGAAGGTTCGGCGGCGCCGGGATCTAAGGCCAATATGGACCTAGCATGACGCCAGAGATCTAACGGCCGAAAGGAAGCTCCGGGAGACGAAAAGCTTTTGGTCGGCTCAAATGTTCAAGTCAATGGCATGATAAATGATCAGCTGTTCCTGGCTTTCATGAAGCAGCTCGGTGCTGTCAGGGCCAACGACGAAGACCTGATCCTTGAACTGATGACACAGGGCGGAGATGCGGATACGGCGAAGCGCATGGCTCTGGAGATACGGGTTTTCCAGCGATACAGCGGCAAAAGCGCCTACGTCGTGGGCAAGACCGCAGTCATGTCAGCCGGTGTTACGATCTTTTCGGCTTTTGAATGTGCGGACCGCTTCCTCAGCCCGGACACTACGTTGCTGATTCACGAACGTCACATCGAAAAGACGATTACGCTTCAAGGACCCATAAAGTCGTGTCGGCAAGTCATTCGCGAGGAGCTTGCGGCTCTGGAGACGGCCGAGCGCGTCGAACGAGAGGATTTTGAACACTTCGTGAGGGGAAGTGGCATGTCCGCCGAGGACCTTTTCGAGCGGGCGAAGGAGAATTGCTATCTAACGGCGCAGGAGGCGCTCGATCTTCGGCTGATTGCGCGCATCATCGACTGAAGGATCAAGGTTTGCGGTCAGCTTCGATCACGCTTACGCAACTCGTTGTGAATGTGGGTCGCTGCTAGCGCGGCATGACCGAAGCCCACCGCAATCTGGTTGAGAGCCTTGGCGACATCTCCGATTGCGTAGAGCCTGGGTATCGTCGTTTCGAGATGGTTGCCGACCAGGATATAGCCTTCGTCATCACATTCCGCCCCGATATCAAGAGCCAACTCACTTCTTACATCACAGCCCATGCAAGGATAGATAACGTCTATCGGGACCAGGCCGCCGCCCACCATGGAGAGTTCAAAACCACAGGGATGCGGCAGCACGTCGTCTACTGCGTCCCAGATCTCTACTCCTGCTTGTCTCGCCCGGCGCCGGCCCCCAGTCGAGATGTCGGAGTGGAAATTGCACAGGATCGAGACATGCGGGGTGAAGTCTTTCAAGAAGATAGACTCTCGAAGCGCATCCTCCTCGGGACCTATGACCCCTACCCGACGTCCCCGAACCTCGTACGCATCGCAGACCGGACACAGTCGAATCGAACCCCTTTCTATAGCCGTTTTGATATTGGGGATCGCCGGCGCACGGTCAACCACACCCGTTGCCAATATCACAAAGCGGGCATTGACTGGTCCTAAAGAAGTCTGAAGGACAAACTTGCCCTGTTCCTTGTCTAGCCGTTCAACGGAACCTTGGACTATTCGAGAACCATAATTGACTGCCTGCTGCTTGAGCCGTTTCAATAGGCTCTTGCCGCTTATGCCCTGTGGAAAGCCGGGACAATTGCGGGTCTTCGGAATTAGCTTCGCGCGCGCATCGCCTGTGTCGAAGACGATGCAGGATCGCAGGAATCTTGCGAGATATACGGCTGCCGCAAGTCCGGCCGGCCCGCAACCAACTATTGCCACCTCGTACCATTTTCCAGCGGATCTGCGCATTTCTCCCAACGAGAAAGTGGCCGGCGTTCCAGCCGGAGTAAGAAGAGTATCTGTCGCGACCATCTCGGAGCTGGCGACATCAGGCTGCCAATTGGATTGTTTCCGCGATCTGTCGGCATTCCTGGAACCAATCTCCAATTTGTAAGAATGGAAACCCCGCAGCCTCTGATTGGCCGTTACACGCAAAGCCACTCAGAGCGTCGTACGTGATCCGGCTGCTCGTGTCCTGCACAGACTAATCGCGGGAGCTCTGACGCGGATCATGGACTTCGGTCTTGTTGGTTTCACGTAGTATGCGCACGATCGCGTCGACGGGCGAGGGCGGTTCGGGCGCCGGCTTGCGGTTCCATCGCCATAGAAGATCTAGGACCTCTCTCAGATTTGCCATCACTTGCAACCTCCGACCTAGCGCCGAACTGAGTAGCCGCGAGCTTGTTCCGGAAATGTGACCGATCTCCTTGATCTAGGGCGATAGCATTGCGGCGATCACGAATACGACCGCAGCCAGGACCACGACCGCAGCAATCACCAGCACCGGCCAGTTATTGCCAGGCCGCAGGCCCGGCTCGCTATCCATAGGCCGCATCGCATTGGCAAAGCTTGCCTGGTTTGTAAAATTCGCCGTGTGCTTCGCTGTGGGATTTGGAGAAGTCCGCGTGGCCGCCGCTTCCGCATCCGTCTCTTGAGGTACGGCTGCAGGGTCGAAGCCCGGCGTCTTATCCTGCGCTTCTCCTGCCTGGATATTGCCTGCGGGTTGCGCTCTCATTCTGATCTCCTTTGCAGCTCAACACCTGTTCGCTGCTGCGGTTCCCACAGCCGTCAAACAATCGACGGGCTTTTTCGGCTGGCCTTTTGCGGTGAAGCGCTCGGCGCTCCGATGCTCGACTTGATGCTCGGAGAAGGTGGCTTCATTCTCGAATCCTCCCGCCACTGCTTGAAGCGAACAAAGGCTTCTGCTGCGGCATCGCATTGGATACGCGAGGGACCATTTGAGTGCAGGATCACTTGCGCTGCGCGCCTGGAGAGGCTGTGCTTTTCCATGAACAAGTCGAGGTCGTACGGGCAGTTCTCGGAGACTGGGTCGCTGCTGGCCTGATATTTGCCCACTCGTTCCTCCTATTCCCTTACGGCAACGCGCGAAGTCGGTGAGCAGTCTGCGATGGAATCGAGGTCGACTTGACAAGCCACCGCCGTCAATCCGAACAG
>NZ_RZSG01000563.1:0-3986 GCF_003997725.1 Mesorhizobium sp. M4A.F.Ca.ET.050.02.1.1 | reverse complement strand
GTGCTACGGCTACCGGGTGCTGAAGAAACTGGATGCCGCCGGCGAGCCCGTCCGCGGCGACCGCGAGATCGTGCCGGGCGAAGCGACCATCGTGCGCCGCATCTTCCGCGAGTTCGCCGCCGGCAAGAGCCCGAAGGCGATCGCCGTCGACCTCAACAAGGAGGGCGTTCCTGGTCCGCTCGGCCGGCACTGGGGCGATACCAGCGTGCGCGGGCACGTAAGCCGGGGCACCGGTGTCATTAACAACGAGCTCTATACCGGTATGCTGGTTTGGAACCGCCTGCACTTCGTCAAGGATCCCGCAACCGGCAAGCGCGTCTCACGGGCCAATCCGCCAATCAAATGGATCCGCACCGAGGTGCCGCATCTCAGGATCGTCGAGGACGAATTGTGGCAGGCCGTGAAGGAGAGACAGAAATCCATCGCCAGCCAGTTCGAGGCCGTGGCGTTCGCCACGCGCAAGGCTCGGGCCAGGAAGCTGCACACCCTGAAGCGGCCAGTCTCCCTGCTTTCCGGCCTGCTCATCTGCGGCTGCTGCGGCGGGCGCTATGGCCTGTTCACACGCGAGCGCTATGCCTGTCTTAACCACCAGCGCCGAGGCATGTGCGACAATGGCCGCTCCATCACCCGCGAGAACATCGAACAGCGGGTCCTCGCAGGGCTGAAGGAAAGGCTCGTCTCGGCCGACGCCGTGGCCGAGGCGGTCGAGGCCTATGCCCAGGAGACCAACCGTCTGAACCAGGAGCTTCGCGCGCAAGGCGAACAGGAACGCAAGGCACTCGACAAGATCGAGCGCGCCATCGCCGGCATCATGGCCGCGATCGAGGATGGCCTGTACCAACCTTCGATGAAAGCGAGAATGGAAGACCTGGAGAGGCAGAAGGCGGAGATCACCGCGCGTCTGGCGGGGGCATCATCAGATCTGCCTGACCGGCATCCCAACATCGCCACTCTCTACGGCAAGCGGGTCGAGCAGTTCACGCAAGCGCTGGCCGACCACGAAGACGGACGTCCGGCCGCCGAGGCATTGCGTTCGTTGATCGGAGAGATCGTGCTCACGCCCGGCCACAAGCGCGGTGAGGTCCATGCCGAGCTACGCGGCGAGTTATTCGGCATCCTCGAACTCGCCAAACCTGACAGAATCCACGAGCCTCCCGATGTTATGACAAAAGGGGTTGCGGGTCCCCGCAACCAAATACAAAACGGCCCGCCTCGCGCGGGCCGTTTTCGTTTGTCACCCTACGGTCTTTCAGCTCGACTCGGCAGAACTTTGCAGCGATGGTCGGCGGCGTCGCGATGCCGCAGGTCCGGCCGCGCGGCTAAGCATAAGGAGCGGAAGATGCGGCAGGCACTGATCGTATGGGGCGGCTGGGAGGGCCATGAGCCGGAACTCGGCGCGCGCGCCGTCAAGACTATGCTCGAGGAAGAGGGATTTGCCGTTCGCGTCGAGACCTCGACCGCGGCATTCGCCGATCCCGCAATCGCCGATCTCAGCCTGATCGTGCCGATCTACACCATGTCCAAGCTTACCAAGGCCGAGGAGTCCAACCTCACCACCGCAATCGCGGGCGGCGTCGGCCTTGGCGGCTATCATGGCGGCATGGGCGACGCCTTTCGCGAATCGACTGACTACCAGTTCATGTGCGGCGGCCAGTGGGTCGCCCATCCCGGCAACATCATCGACTACCGGGTCGACATCGCCCGCCGCGACGATCCGATCATGAGCGGCATCGACGATTTCCGCTACCGCTCCGAGCAGTACTACATGCATGTCGACCCCTCGAACGAGGTGCTGGCGACCACCACCTTCACCGGCGCGCACGCGCCGTGGATCGACGGCGTCGTCATGCCGGTGGTCTGGAAGCGCCGACACGGCGAGGGTCGGGTGTTCTACTCGTCGTTGGGGCATGTGGCCAAGGAGTTCGAGGTACCGCAGATGCGGACCATCCTGCGCCGCGGGCTGGCCTGGGCGGCACGCTGACGCCCGTGCCGAGCGCTGTGGCAATGCCGGCTTGAGATTCTATCACCGCCGGCCCGTTCGGATGATCGCGATCGAACGTGCCGCGTATCTTGCTTCATGACACGCAGACCAGCGGGACCGGTACGACCGGTCCCGCTTTCTGCCTCTTGCAGGTGCGTGCAGCCAAGGCGTCAGGTTTGGACGGCCTCAGGTGACGCGCAATGACCTCATCTCACTGCAACGCGGACGCCGTCGTCGTCGCGAAGGCGATCCACGCACAGGGCGCGAAGGACGAGCGCGGCATCGGCGTAGGTGATCGACCTTTCGCCGCCGGCGGGCAACATGCCGCCGACGGTGTCCAGGACATCGGCCTCGATGCGCCAAGGCAGGATGTCGGTGCAGGTCCGCATGCGACCGAAGACCGAGCTGATCGGGATCATACGGCCTTCGAACTCGACTTGCGGCTCGTCCGTGCCCGGAGTCCAGGCCTGGTAGGCTTCCAGAGCCTCGTCGAAGGCGCCATGCAACTGGATTGGGGCATGGCCCTCGTGCAGGGCGGGCAGCAGGCGTGTGGTCATCGGTTTCCTCCTCGATCGCGGCAGCAATCCATGCTGTCAACGCCCCCGCGCCCTTGGTGAATTGATTGGTCTATTGCACCGGCCTGATGGTGATGGGATCTGGAACGATCTCCAGAAATGTCTGCGTCATCGTCATCTCCTGATCATTCGAACACGAATGCGAAAAGGCCAGGCACTGGAAGGGCAGTATGACTTGCTCCGACTCAAATGTCTATCAAACTTGTAGACATTCGTTAGGCTAAGCTAAGATGACCTCAATCGCCTCGTCACTGACCTTGTCGAGAGGCCGGCAAGCGTCTGATCACGATGAACCGGTATTTGGCTCCAGACGATAGCTCGCTCCATCGAAAACAAAGGCGTTGCCGCGTAGCCTGCCGCCGAACGGTATCAGCGGAAAGCAAATGGGAATTCGGAGCGACGATCGTCCAGGGAGGACCGTCGCATGGCGTGGTGCTTGTTAGCGATTCCAGAAATCGCGATGTGGTGTGAGCAACTCGTCCGCGATTTCGGGGAAAGGGCCAAAGACCTCGATCTTTTTCTGGCCGGAGCCGAGTACGGTGCGCGAAGAAAGACTCATCGTCGGATTCTCCGGGTGATCCCCGGTGAGCGCCAGGAGGTCGGTCTCCTCGAAGCCGTAGACCAGCCGGCCGATATTCGCCCAGTAGAGCGTGCCTGTGCACATTGCGCAGGGCTCGCCCGTCGTGACCAACGTGCAGGTCCAGAGAAACTCTGGCCGGTAGGCGGTCGCTGCGCGCCGGGCGAGTTCGGTCTCGGCATGGCGCACCGTGTCGAGATTGCCCTGCCGCATCAGCACGCGGTCGTCCGGGCCGACCAGCACCGCACCGAACGGATGATGGCCATGCGCGGCCGTGTCGCGGGCAACGGCGTCAGCGGATCGGAGGTGAGCGAGCATCTGATCGCGGGTCATGGCAAAATCCCCTCACGCCGACACTCACTCCCATGCGCGGCTGTTGAGCTGAGATTGCTGCCAGGGGGCGCGATTGGCAAGAGCCAACCGTCGCTTGAGCGTCCACCTGCTGATGACAATCGCCGCCGAACCGTTTCCCGGAAATGCTCTAGACGCTCTCCAGGTAAGTCTCGATCTCGAAGTCGCTGACGTTGAGCGCGAAGGTGTTCAGTTCCTGGCGCTTGCAGGCGACGAAGGACTGGCGCAGCGTGGCCGGGAAGATCTCCGCCACCAGTGGCCCGCCTTCGAAGCTGGCGATGGCCGAGGCCCAGTCCGGCGGCAGCTTCGCCAGCGTGAGCCCTTGTCCCTCGCCGCCGGTCGGTTCGCCGGGCGACAGTTCTTTCTCGATGCCGATCAGCGCCGCGCCCAGGATTGCCGCCAGCACCAGGTAGGGATTGGCGTCGGCGCCGGAAACGCGATGCTCGATGCGGCGCGCCGCGGAGGGCCCGCCGGGAATGCGGATCGCCACCATGCGGTTCTC
>NZ_RZSG01000562.1:0-3995 GCF_003997725.1 Mesorhizobium sp. M4A.F.Ca.ET.050.02.1.1 | reverse complement strand
ATGCCGACCGCGCGCTGGAGCGCCGCAACTGGGTGATCGACCAGATGGTCGAGAACGGCTATGTGACGCGCGAGGAAGGCGACAAGGCCAAGGCCGAGCCGCTTGGCGTGACGCCACGCCGCAACGGCTCATACCTGTTCGCAGGCGAGTATTTCACCGAGGAAGTGCGCCGCCAGATCATCGCCCGCTACGGCGAGAATGCGCTCTACGAGGGCGGTCTTTCGGTGCGCACGACGCTTGACCCGAAGATACAGCTCATTGCCCGCAAGGCGATGCAGAACGGGTTGCTGAAGTACGACACACTGCGCGGCTATCGCGGACCAGTGACCCACATCGACGTTTCCGGCGACTGGGGCGTGCCGCTCGGCAACGTCAAGGGTCTGGAGGACGTGCCCGAGTGGGCGCTTGCCGTGGTGCTTGACAGTTCCGACACCGGCCTCTCCATCGGCCTGCAACCGGCGCGTCAGGCCTCGGGCGACATCGTCAAGGAGCGCGTCGAAGGCACCGTCAGCAAGGACGACATGGGATTTGCCATGCGTCACATCGTTGACGGCAAGAGCGTCAAGGCAAAATCGCCGGCGGACGTGCTGCAGCCCGGCGATGTCGTCTTCGTGCAGAAGAACGAAGGTTCGGACAGCGCCTACAGCCTGCGTCAGGTCCCGGAAGTGGAAGGCGGCCTGGTCGCCATGGATCCGCACACCGGTCGCGTACTCGCCATGGTGGGCGGCTTCTCCTATGCGCAATCGGAGTTCAATCGGGCGACCCAGGCGATGCGTCAGCCGGGCTCCTCATTCAAGCCGATCGTCTATTCGGCCGCGCTCGACAATGGCTACACGCCGGCCTCGGTGATCATGGACGGCCCGATCACCATCCAGAGCGGCAACACGACATGGACGCCGAAGAATTATGACGGCACCGCTGCCGGTCCGGCGACATTGCGTTCCGGCATCGAAAAGTCGCGCAACCTGATGACGGTGCGGCTCGCCAACGACATGGGCATGAAGCTGGTTGTCGAATATGCCGAGCGCTTTGGCGTCTATGACCATCTTGCACCCTACCTGCCGATGGCACTCGGCTCCGGCGAGACGACGGTGATGCGCATGGTGTCGGCCTATTCGATCATGGCCAATGGCGGCAAGTCGATCAAACCCTCGCTGATAGACCGCATCCAGGATCGCTATGGCAAGACCGTGTTCAAGCAGGACGAGCGCGGCTGCGAAGGCTGCAACGCCGCTGAGTGGAAGAACCAGACTGAGCCGGAGCTGGTGGACAATTCCGAGCAGGTGCTCGATCCGATGACCGCCTACCAGATCACCTCGATGATGGAAGGCGTCGTACAGCGCGGCACCGGCGCCACCATCGCCGAACTCGGGCGTCACATCGCCGGCAAGACCGGCACGACGAATGACGAGAAGGATGCCTGGTTCATCGGCTATACGCCGAACCTGGTTGTCGGCCTCTATATGGGCTTCGACACGCCAAAGGGTCTCGGCAAGGGCGCGACCGGTGGCGGCCTCGCGGCGCCCATCTTCAAGGACTTCATGCGCGTGGCGCTGGACGGCACGCCCAATGTCGACTTCCAGGTTCCGGAAGGCATGAAGCTCATCGCCATCAACCGCAAGACCGGCATGAAGGCAGCCGAAGGCGAGGCGGGCACGATCATCGAAGCTTTCAAGCCAGGCACCGGCCCGGCCGACAGCTATTGGGTGATCGGCATGGGAGCCGACGGTTCGAACGGCGCCGGCGGCGCGTTGTCGCCGCAAGCCACGCAGGCCATCCAGGATGGCGGCGGCGGACTTTACTGACGTCTGCGAGGCTATGGAATGGCCGGCTGATCACAGCCGGCCATTATTGCTTTACAGGCGGCGGTGCCGTGCCTATGTATCGCGCCTATCCCAGACAAGAACCAGACAACAGGACAGAACTGGCAGCCATGCGCGCGGAAACGCAGAACATCGTCGACGAGATCAGGCAGGCGATAACCCTGCTGAGGAGGCATCTTTGACTGGGACCAGGCCATCAAGCGGCTTGAGTACCTGAACGTCCGCGCCGAGGATTCCAGCCTCTGGAACGAGCCGCTGGAAGCGCAGAAGCTGATGCGGGAGCGCCAGGAATTGGAGGACGGTATCGCCGCCGTCAAGGGCCTGACGCAGGCGCTGGAAGACAATATCGGCCTGATCGAGCTTGGCGAGGAAGAGGGCGACGAAGGCGTCGTGGCCGAGGCCGAAGCGGCGTTGCGCTCGATGCAGGGCGAAGCCAAGGCCCGCCAGGTCGAGACGTTGCTGTCGGGAGAGGCCGACGCCAATGACACCTATCTCGAAATCCATGCCGGTGCCGGTGGCACCGAGAGCCAGGACTGGGCCTCGATGCTTTTGCGCATGTACACGCGCTGGGCGGAGCGCCGCCGTTTCAAGGTCGAAGTGCTGGAAGTGCATGACGGCGAAGAGGCGGGCATCAAGTCGGCCACGGTGCTGATCAAGGGCCACAATGCCTATGGCTGGCTGAAGACCGAATCCGGCGTCCACCGGCTGGTGCGCATCTCGCCCTACGACAGCAATGCGCCGCGCCACACCTCCTTCGCCAGCGTCTGGGTCTATCCGGTCATCGACGATACGATCGAGATCGCCGTTTCCGAATCGGATGTCCGCATCGACACCTACCGTTCGTCGGGATCGGGCGGGCAGCACGTCAACACCACCGATTCGGCGGTCCGCATCACCCATCTGGCGACCGGCATAGCGGTCGCCTGCCAGGCCGAGCGTTCGCAGCACAAGAATCGGGCCAAGGCCTGGGAGATGCTGCGCTCGCGCCTCTACGAAGAAGAGCTGAAGAAGCGCGAGGCGGTGGCCAACGCCACCGAGGCGTCGAAAAGCGACATCGGCTGGGGCCACCAGATCCGTTCCTACGTGCTGCAGCCCTATCAGTTGGTGAAGGATTTGCGCACCGGCGTCGAAAGCACCAGCCCGTCGAGCGTTCTCGACGGCGATCTCGACGAGTTTATGGAAGCCTCGCTGTCGCACCGCATCGAAGGCGGGGCGGGCGAAGCGGTGGCGGACCTCGACTAGGATATGTCCATATTCAGGTGAGGCCGGCCTGACACCTTGGGCACCAGATGAAGGAGGCGCTTGTGACCAAGCCGGGCAAGGCAAATACTCACAGACTTTCCGGAAGGTGCTTTTGCGGCGCCGTCCACTACGAGGTGGCGGACGAATTCGTCTATGCCTTGAACTGCCACTGCTCGAACTGCCAGCGCGCCACCGGGTCGGCTTTCAAGCCCTTCGCCGGCATCGAGCGGGACAAGCTGCGCCTGACCGCCGGCGACGACAGGCTGCTGGTCTTCGGCGATCTGGGCGGCGCTCACGACAAGCACTGCGGGCAGTGCGGCTCGCTGCTTTATTCGGTGGTGCGGGAGGGCGCCTACGTCCACGTCACCATGGGGACGCTGGTGGATACGCCGAGCATCCGCCCGACGGCGCATATCTTCGTTGGTTCCAAGGCGAAATGGTTCACAGTCACCGACGACCTGCCGCAGTATGATGAGCATATTCCCGGTTGAACGGCTGGAACCAGCTTCATCCGAATTTCGTTGTCCGGCACCAGACATCCGTCGCTAACGGCTCGTTAACCAAGCCGGCGCACGATTCTGGCTGCAGAGGTTTGGCGTGCGGCGCGGCGTTGCCGATGCGGCCGCTTCTTGCGCCGGCCAAGGAATCAGCCCAGCATTCGGGCTGAGGGGATAGAAGCATTTATGGCCGGACGCGGCGTATCTGCGACCTGACGATCCGGCCAGTGGGAAGACACGTTCCGGGAACGGGCAAGCGAAGGCTTGGAGCTCGTTTGAAAGGAACGTTCTCATGTTTGCTGCCACAATTCGACAGGCCAAAGCCGTTGAACCGGTTGGCCGCTTCCTGTTTTTCCTGGCCGCGGCGGTCGTAGTGTTGACGGCGCCTGCGCTCGCGCATGACGCCAAGCCTACCGCGGCATTGCCGCAAGGC
>NZ_RZSG01000561.1:0-4002 GCF_003997725.1 Mesorhizobium sp. M4A.F.Ca.ET.050.02.1.1 | reverse complement strand
CTGGTAGAGCGACTTGATCTCGTGGCTGTTGGCGAAGACGATGTCGACGGTGCCCGAGCGCATCAGGTCGAGGAACTCGTCGCGGTAGCGGTCGACGCAGAAGGAATCCGACAATGTCATCGACACTTCGCGCCCGGCGGCATGCGCCAGTCTTGCCGTCTGCCGGATCGCTTCCTTGGCGCGCGGCGGGTCCCACAGATAGCCCTCGAAATAGGTGACCGCGGCGCCGGAGGCCTTGTCGGCCTCGACATCTTCCGGGCCAAGCTCGACGCAGGCGCCGAGATAGGTGTTCATCGAGCGCTCGCCGTCCGGCGTGACGAAGATCATCGATCGCGCCGTCGGCGGCTGGCCCTGGAGCGGCTTGGTGTCGAACGCGACGCCCTGGGCCTGGATGTCGTGGGTGTAGATTTCGCCGAGCGGGTCGTTGGAGACTTTGCCAAAGAAGGCGGCGCGGCCGCCGAAGCTCGCAACGCCAGCCGCCGTGTTGCCGGCGCTGCCGCCGGAGGCCTCGATCGCCGGGCCCATGCGGCTGTAGAGCAGTTCGGCGCGCCTGGTGTCGATCAGGTTCATCGCGCCCTTGATGATGCCGTTGGTCTCGAGGAAGGCCTCGTCGCACTGGGCGATGATGTCGACAATGGCATTGCCGATGCAAAGCACGTCATAATCCGGCATCAATCTCTCCGCCTTGGAACCTGCCGGCTTTCTGCCACGCCGGCCGGGCGCGGGTCTAGCGAGTTGCCGCCCTTTTGCCTACCCCGAAAATCGGCATCGGGTTCCGCCATGCCGGTCAATGGCCGCGCCTATTCGCCGGCTGTTGCAGCCATCGCATAAAACTGGACCATATCGGCCGTGATGACGACGGCTATGGTTGCATCCGGATCGAAACATTTCCGCCTTGCCGTCGGCTAGAAGCGATCCGAGCGAAGTTTCTGAGAGCACGAACCAGCAATGCCCGCAAAGACCGACATGACCACCGAACTGTCGCTGCTTGCCGTGCTGGCGCTGCTATGGGGCGCGTCCTATACCTTCATCAAGGTAGGCGTCGAGACGATCCCGCCGGTGACCTTCATCGCCGCCCGCACCCTGATCGCCGGCGCCATCCTGCTGGCGATCATCCGCTGGCGCGGCCTCGCCATGCCGAGGGACGCCGCAACCTGGCGTCGCTTCGCCTTCCAGGCCTGCCTGAACAGCGTCGTGCCCTTCACCCTGATCGCCGCCGCCGAGCGCTCCATTGATGCCGGCCTCGCCACCATCCTCAACGCCACCTCGCCGATCTTCACCTTCCTCCTGACCGCGCTGATCACCCGCCACGAGCCGGTGACGCTGCGCAAGCTGGTCGGCGTCGGCGCCGGCATCGCTGGCATCTGCCTCATCGTCGGCACGGAGGCGCTCGGCGGTCTCGGCCATCAGCTGTGGGCGCAGCTTGCCGTCGTCGCCGCTACCGTCAGCTATGCGGGCGCGGCCATTTTCGGGCGCAACTTCAGAGGGCTTGACCCAATGCTGCCGGCCGCCGGCTCGATGATCTGCGGCGCGGCGATCCTGATTCCGTTGAGCCTTGTTTTCGACCGGCCCTGGACGCTCTCGCCATCGACCGCGTCGATCCTCGCCCTGATCGGACTTTCAGTCTTCTCGACCGCGCTCGCCTTCTCGATCTTCTTCCGCCTTATCCACACGCTGGGCTCGGTCGGCACCACATCGCAGGCCTATCTGCGCGTGCCGATAGGCGTCGGCATCGGCGCTCTCTTCCTTGGCGAGAGCCTCGGTCCGACGGCCTGGCTCGGCATGGGTTTCGTCGTTGTCGGCGTCGCGGCGATGACCATCCCCGCCCGGCAGACGAAACTTGCGCAATAGTTGCGCTGCTCGACAAGGGTGCCTATCTCGGAAGCGTCTTAGTCAATGAGGGGTTGGAGACGCCGTGATCCTCGACGCCGCTCGCGCCGCTGCCAGCCGGCTGTTCTCGCCCGAATTCCGTTCCGTCTTCCTGAAGACGCTGGGGCTGACCCTGCTGGCGCTGGTGGCCTTTTGGTTCGGCATCGAGAGCCTGCTCGAATGGCTGGCCTGGCCGTGGCTGCAGAGGCTTCTGCCTGGGCTGCCGTCATGGGCCGGATGGCTGGGCGCCATTGTCGCCGGCATCGTCCTGGCGATGGGGATGGCGCTGGTTGTCGCGCCGGTGACGGCGATCATCGCCGGCCTGTTCCTCGACGACGTCGCCGAAGTGGTCGAGCGCACCGATTATCCGGACGGCCCGCCCGGCCGTCCCGTGCCGGCGCTGCACTCGCTGGTGCTGGCGATAAAATTCTTTGGCGTCGTTGTTCTCGGCAACATCATCGCCCTGCTGCTGCTCCTGGTGCCGGGCATTAACATCGCCGCCTTCTTCATCGTCAACGGCTATCTGCTCGGGCGCGAGTTCTTCGAATTCGCCGCCATGCGCTTCCGCCCGGAGGCCGAAGCTAAGGCCTTGCGCCGGAAGTATGCCGGCACCGTGTTCCTGGCCGGGCTGGTCATCGCCGCTTTCCTGGCCGTTCCGGTCGTCAACCTGCTGACGCCGCTCTTCGCCGCCGCCATGATGGTGCATCTGCACAAGGCGGTGTCAGCGCGCCGGCCAGGATGACCTTTTCGGTCAGTCGCCGTTCTTGCCGAACAGCGCTTGCAGCTTGCCGAACGGCATGGCGGCGCGGGTGAAGCCGAAGGTGCCGTCCTGCTGGATCTCGCGCGCCGCGGTCTCCAGCATGCCGAAGGCGAAATTGGTCAGCCAGGGCCCGAGCGAGATGCGCTTGACACCCGCCTGGGCGAGGTCGGCGACGGCGAAGCCCGGCCGCGCCATGACGTTGACCGGCTTGGTCACCGACGAGCAGACGATCCGCACCGTCTCGACGTCGCTCAAGCCCGGCGCGTAGAGCACGTCGGCTCCGGCCTGCTCGAAGGCCTGCAGCCGCTTGATCGTGTCATCGATATCGGACCGGCCCCACAGGAAATTCTCGGCCCGCGCGGTGAAGACGAAATCGTGCTTCAGCGCCCGCGCCGCCTCGACAGCGGCGGCGACGCGTTCTACGGCGTGCGAAAAATCATAGATCGGCTTCTCCCGATCGCCAGTGTGGTCCTCAATCGAGCAGCCGGCAAGGCCGGCCGCCTCGGCCGCGAAAACGGTCTCTGCCGCCTGTTCGGGGCTGTCGCCCTTGCCACGTTCGAGATCGGCCGAAACTGGAAGAGCGGTCGCCGCCGTCACCTCGCGGCAGTGATGGATCATCGCGTCGAACGTCACCGCGCCGTCGGGCAGGCCGCGCGAAAAGGCAAAGCCGGCGCTGGTCGTCGCCAGCGCCTTGAATCCGAAGGAGGCGAGAAGCTTTGTCGTGCCGATATCCCAGGGATTGGGCATGACGAAGGTCGAGGCGTGCAGGTCGCGAAAGATCTTGCCCTTGTCCATGGATGCTTCCCTCATATGTGGACTTGTGAAGCGGAGTCTAGCGCGACGATTTCAACCGGGCAAACGAATGCGCCTGGCTCAGAAGCGTTTCTCGTTCTCTGCTGACAGACGCTCGAACGCCTTGGAACTAGGCACGTAGCGCGACGCCTTCTTGCTCCAGCGATAGGTCACAGAGATCTTGTGCGACGAAGCCTTGGGCTGCTCGTCTTCGCAGTCTTCGCCCGGCACCGTGGCGTCGGTCACCGTCGCCTTGATCGCCGCATAGCGCCGGCCGTCCGCGAGCGTCTTGAAGGCAAGATCCTGCGTCCGCTTGTAGCAGTAGTTTTCATCGAACGTGTTGATGGTGTCGACCAGCTCGAAGCGGTCGCTGCGGACCATGAGCAGCAACGTGCTGACATAGCCCTGGTTCGAATTGAAATGCGTGCTGGTGATGACGACGGCGTCATCGCCGGCGCTGATCGAAAGCCTGGCCGGTTCGCGAAAAAATGTGCTTCGATCGGTGGCGACATTGACCGCGTCGAGCAATTCCGGCTTGCCGCCGAGGTCGTAGAGCGCCAGCACAGCGAAACCCTCGGCGC
>NZ_RZSG01000560.1:0-4009 GCF_003997725.1 Mesorhizobium sp. M4A.F.Ca.ET.050.02.1.1 | reverse complement strand
CAACTCGACCGTCGAAAGATGAGGGCTGCCTTCGAAAAGCGGTTTTCCGCCAACAGAATGGCCCGCGACTATGTGGCCGCCTATAGGCGCCTCATCGGTGGTGCGACCGACGCGAAGGCCTCGTGAGAGGCGCCGCCTGATCCGGGGGGCGGAGCAAACGGGAAAAAAACATATGACAGAGCTCGACGAGCGCAAGCTTGATCCCGCCGTAGCCCTTGCCGCTCTGGACGAGACCGCGCCGCGCGAGCCGCACCGGCTGTTCGCGCTGAAACAGGGCGACTGCTTCGCGGTGGCCGACGCTTATGGCGATATCCGGGGCGCCGGCGACGGCTTCTTCCGCGACGACACGCGCGTGCTTTCGGAGTTTCGGCTGACCGTCGGTGGCAGGCAAACATCGCTGCTCGGCGCCTCGCTCAGCCAGGACAATGTGCTGTTCACTAGCAATCTCACCAACCTGCCGGTTCAAAGCGTCGGCGGCCGCGACATTCCGCAGGGCGCGATTCATGTCGAGCGCGTCAGGCTAATCTGGCAGGACCGGCTGTTCGAGCGCATCACGCTTTCCAACTATAGCCAGGAGACCTCGGCGATCCGCGTTTCTCTGCACTTTGCCGCCGATTTCCGCGACATGTTCGAGGTGCGGGGCTCGACAAGGGCAAAGCGCGGCACCGCGCATGCAGCCAAGATCGACGCGACGTCGGTGCTGCTTCGCTATGACGGGCTGGACGGGTTGGCGCGCCTGTCGGCGATATCGTTCTCGCAGGCGCCCGATCAACTGACAGACAGCCGCGCCGATTTCCTCGTCGCGGTGACCAAGCGTTCCAGCAAGGTGCTCTATGTCGAGGTCGGTTCGGAGGCTGTCGACAGCCCGGATCGCGATCGCTTCCGCGCCGCAGCGGCGCGGGCCCGTTTCGGCATGCGGGCAAAGCGCCGCCACGGCGCCACGTTGCACAGTTCCGGCCGCGTCTTCAACGACTGGGTCGAGCGCGCCCGCGCGGATGTGGCGCTGCTCACCACCGAACTCGCGACTGGGCCCTATCCTTATGCCGGCATTCCCTGGTTTTCGACGGCATTCGGCCGCGACGGCGTGATCTCGGCGCTGCAGATGCTCTGGCTCAACCCTGGTCTGGCGCGCGGCGTGCTTGCCTTCCTCGCCCAGCACCAGGCAACCGAGACGTCGCCGTTCAGCGATTCACAGCCCGGCAAGATCATGCACGAGACCCGCAAGGGCGAGATGGCGGCGCTGCGCGAGCTTCCCTTCGGCCGCTACTATGGTGGCGTCGATACCACGCCGCTCTACATCCATCTCGCCTGCGCCTATGCAGATCGCACGGGCGACATGGAATTCATCGACAGGCTGTGGCCGTCGATCAAGGCCGCGGCGGAGTGGACGGAAGAGGCGAGCCGGGAGACCGGTTTCGTCACCTACCAGCGCGCCGCCGAATCCGGCCTCGCCAATCAGGGCTGGAAGGACAGTTTCGACTCGGTCTTTCACGCAGATGGCCGCATCCCCAAGGGCCCGATCGCGCTGGTGGAAGTGCAGGGCTACGTCTTTGCCGCGTTCCGGGGCCTGGCGGCACTCGCCCGCCGCCGGGGCGGATATGCGGAGGCCGAGCATTGGGAGGAGCGCGCCGAAGCCATGCGCGCGGCGGTGGAGAGTCATTTCTGGGCGGACGATCTCGGCTTCTATGCGCTGGCGCTCGACGGCGCCGGCGAGCCCTGCAAGGTGCGGACGTCGAATGCGGGCCACCTTCTGTTTGTCGGATTGCCTGAGCCGGAGCGGGCGAAACTGGTCGCCGACCAATTGCTTTCGGCATCCTTCCATTCGGGCTGGGGCCTGAGAACGCTCTCCGACGACGCGGTGTTCTTCAACCCGATGTCCTACCACAACGGCTCGATCTGGCCGCACGACACCGCCATCTGCGGCGTCGGCCTGGCGCGCTATGGCGAGCGCGAGAGCGTGGTGCGGTTGATGAGTGGCACGTTCGAATCGGCCGTGCATTTCAACATGCGGCTGCCGGAGCTATTCTGCGGCTTCACCCGCGCGCCGGGCGAGGCGCCCATCGCCTATCCGGTCGCCTGCCTGCCGCAGGCCTGGTCGGCCGGCTCCGCCTTCATGCTGATGCAGGCCTGTCTCGGCCTGGAGATCGATGGCTGGGAAGGCGAGATCCGCGTCACGCGGCCAAGGCTGCCGATCGGCATCGACACACTCACGCTTCGACACCTGACCGTCGGCGACAGGGCGGTAGACCTGACCTTCCAGCGCGTGGGCGATCGTGTCGTCGCCTTCCTTGCCGACCGGCATGAGGGTCTGGTGCCGCTCATCGTGCGCACCTGAGATGTGCTGATTTCAGCCGACCTGCAAATGGCGGCTTCCTGCCTTTCGACCGCGCGATCTTCAAGGGATCGCCCCACGGGCCGGAAAATGTCGGAACCGATGCTTCGTTTGTGCGTTGCACAATCACACCGGACGTGCGGCGGTCTGTTCCGTCGCCCGGCAAGGTGTCGAAAACAAGAAGAATGAGTCCCGCGGCGGGCCGGTGGCAAGTTGGCGTTTCAATGACTGATCAAGGCATCGACTTACTGTGGAGCCTGCTCCTGGTAAGTCTTCTACTCTCCGCTCTCGCGGTGTTCTTCTCCATATCGCGGCGCCATCGCAATTCCGCGCCAGCGTCGGTGCCTGTCGCCGGCGAGGATGTGGCTTCCGAGGCGGCACGCAAGGTGCTCAGGGAATTCGAGAATGGCCAGTCGGTCGATGCCGCGCTGGTGACTTGGTCGCCCGAAACCCTGAGAAAGATCCTTCACGAGGACCTGCCGGAAGCGCAGGTGATCGTGGTTTCCAACCGCGAGCC
Organism: Mesorhizobium sp. M4A.F.Ca.ET.050.02.1.1; assembly: GCF_003997725.1. Taxonomy (NCBI): domain Bacteria; kingdom Pseudomonadati; phylum Pseudomonadota; class Alphaproteobacteria; order Hyphomicrobiales; family Phyllobacteriaceae; genus Mesorhizobium; species Mesorhizobium sp. M4A.F.Ca.ET.050.02.1.1. The sequence continues at coordinate 1,160 of NZ_RZSG01000560.1, read as the reverse complement.
TTACATCCACAACGAAAAGAACGGAGAGGTCGAACTGGTCGTGCCGGCGAGCGGATTGGTTTCGGCGATGGAGCCGATCACGCGCGCTTGCGCCGGCACCTGGATCGCGTATGGCGGCGGCACGGCGGATCGCCAGGTGGTCGACAGTGACGACCGGTTGCAGGTGCCACCCGACAATCCGTCTTACACGCTGCGCAGGGTGTGGTTGAGCGAGGAAGAATATCAGGGCTACTACCTGGGTTTCGCCAACGAGGGCCTGTGGCCCCTCTGCCATATCGCCTTCACGAGGCCGATCTTCCGCGAATCGGACTGGGAGGCCTACGAAGCCGTCAACCGTAAATTCGCCGACACGGTGGTCGCCGAAGCGCGCAACGAGCGGCCGATCGTGCTAGTGCAGGACTATCACTTCGCGCTTTTGCCGCGCATGATCCGCGAACGCCTGCCCGAGGCGATCGTCATCACCTTCTGGCACATCCCGTGGCCGAACTCGGAAGTTTACAGCATTTGCCCCTGGAGGGAGCGTATCCTGGACGGGCTGCTCGGCAGCTCGATCATCGGCTTCCATACCCAGTTCCACGCCAACAATTTCACCGAAAGCGTCGATCGCTTCCTTGAGAGCCGGATCGAGCGGGCAGACGCCGCCATCTCCTATGGCGGCCAGACGACGCTGGTCCACGCCTATCCGATCTCGATCGAATGGCCGCTGCAGCTTCTGGCGAAGCTGTCCGATGTCGCCGAATGCCGCACGCGCGTCCGCGACCGATTTGGACTGTCGGCGGATGTTAAGCTCTGCGTCGGCGTCGAGCGCCTGGACTACACCAAGGGCATTCTCGACCGCTTCCACGCACTGGAGGAATTGTTCACCAGGCATCCCGATCTGATCGGCAAAGTCGTCTTCCTGCAGATCGCCGCACCCAGCAGGGGCACATTGCCAGCCTACAGGCAATTATACGACGAATGCATGCGCTATGCCGACGACCTCAACCAGCGCTATGGCAGTGACGGCTATCGCCCGGTCGTCATCGTGGCCGAGCATCACTCGCAGAAGGCAGTCTACGAGATCTATCGCGCCGCCGATATCTGCATGGTCACCAGCCTGCATGACGGCATGAACCTCGTCGCCAAGGAATTCGTCGCCGCGCGCGACGACGAGCAGGGGG
>NZ_RZSG01000055.1:0-17092 GCF_003997725.1 Mesorhizobium sp. M4A.F.Ca.ET.050.02.1.1 | reverse complement strand
ACCGAGGAGCAGCCGGCCGAATTGATCGGCGCCAATCCACTCGGCAAGATCCCCGTGCTGGTCCTCGACGACGGCCGCTCGATCTACGACAGCCGCGCTATCACCCAGCACCTCAACCGCGCCTCGAAGAACGCGCTGTTCCCGCGCAATCCCGACAAGCGGCTCGAGGCCGAGGTGCTGGAGGCGCTGGCCGACGGTATCTGCGATTGCGCGCTGTCGATGGTCTACGAGCGGCGCACGCGGCCTGACGAGATGGTCTATCAGCCCTGGCTCGATCGCCAGTGGGCGAAGATCACCACCGCGCTCGACCTGCTCAACGCCAACCCGCCAAAGCTGCCGAAGAAGATCACCGTCGGCCAGATGGCGCTGCGCGCCACCCTCGGCTATCTGGCGCTGCGCTTCGCCGGCAAATGGGAAAAAGGCCGCGGCCGGCTGACCCGCTGGGCGGCACGCTTCGACGAGAAGTTCCCGGAGCTGAAACCGGCCGTGCCGGCGTAGGCGCCTTCCCTTTCTCCCCCAAGGGGAGACTAGCTTGAACCCCATCCACTTCCATGCTTGCCTGATACTCCCCAAGTCGGAGTGGTGAGCATGGCGAAGTCAGTCACCAAAACCAGCGTCGCGCCAGACCCCATGGTCGAGCGCCTGCGCGCGGCTCTCGGCCAGCGCGCCTTCACTGAACAGAAGATGTTCGGCGGCACCTGCTTCATGCTCAACGGCAACATGCTGATCGGTACCTCGAAGCGAGGACTGCTGGTGCGTGTCGGCAAAGCGGCGCATGAGACCGCCGCCGCGCGTCCGCATGCCCGCCCAATGGAAATGGGCGGCCGGGCGATGGAGGGCTACGTCCACGTCGCGCCTGAGGGCACGGCGACGGAGGCCGATCTCGACAGCTGGCTCGATCTCGCGCTGGCCTTCGTCGAGACGCTGCCGCCGAAATCGAAGCCAGCCAAGGTCGCAAAGAAGCGCATGTTGATGGAGCAGCCTATCTTGCACTGCATCGACTGGTGTCGTGAACCGGCTCGGCAACGCGGCCGGCGGGAGGATTGCGATGGCGTTTCTGACGGGACGTTGTATGTGCGAGGCGGTCACCTGGACCTATTCCGGGGACATCACACGCAATCTGGTCTGCCACTGCGCCGATTGCCGGCGCGCCACGTCCGCCCCGTTGACGGCCTTCCTGGGCATGCGGCCGGAGCAGCTGAGCTGGATCGGCGAGATCAGCCACTATGAAAGCAGCCCGAACACCTTTCGCGGCTTCTGCCCGTCCTGCGGCACGAGACTCTATTTCCGCTCGGACAGATGGCCTCATGAGATCCATGTGCACGCCGCCACCATGACCAATCCGGACGACTACCAGCCCGATGCGCAGGTCTTGATGCGCTCGCGGATGACGTGGCTCGAGCGGCTGCCGTCGATACCCGCCCATGATGGCTTCCAGGAAAAGCCAGCGGATCAATCCGGCGCATGACGATTTGCGACCCGCGAGGTGATCGCTTCCATTTCGCGCAGCCACAAAAAAAGCCGGGCGCGAGGCCCGGCTTTTTCGTGTCGTGGCTTGGACGACTTAGAACTTCATACCGACGCCGAAGGTGACGCGGTTGTCCTTCGACTCGACGTTGCCGACATTGTCGAAGTCCTTGTCGCCGTAGTCGGTGTAGCGGTACTCGACACGGCCAAACACGTTATCGGTGATCTTGATGTCGGTGCCGACACCGGCCGTCCAGCCGAGCATCGCCTTGCTGTCGCTGGAGACGCCGTCGTCGATCTTCTGGTTCTTGGCCGCAAGACCGCCGGTGCCGTAGAGCAGGATTTCCGGCGTCACGGAATAACCGAGGCGAGCGCGCAGCGAGCCATCCAGGCCGCCCTTGGCTTCGACGCCGGCGCTGGAACCCTTGACGCCATTGTAGCCGAGATCGGCTTCAGCACCGTACACGAAGTTCTCCTGCTGCCACTGGTAGCCGCCGAAGACGCCGCCGACAAAGCCCTTGGTCTTGATGTCGGGACCGCCGGAAACGTCGGCATGACCGCTGAAGCCATAGCCGGCGCTCAGGCCGAGATACGGGCCGGCCCAGGAAGCGACGGGAAGCTCGGCAACCGGAGCGGGCGCCGGCGGCTCTTCCGAGATGACGTCGGCCGCGAAGGCAGTACCGCTAAGGGCGAAGAGCCCGAGCGCGACCGCGAGCGGCGCGAATTTGAGATTGGCTTGCATTGTTGTTTACTCCTTAAGCCACAGGACACATAGGCTTGTTGTTCATGAGCGCCCCAAGACCCGTCCGGGGGGATAAACGGACCCGGCGCTCAACGGTTCCAAATGTCGTGTCGAAATGCGGCTGAAGCGAACCTGAACTTGGGTCATTCCCCGGCGCGAATGAGGCTGAACCGTGACGTTGCATCTTCGCAACAGCGAAATGTCAGCAGGGCTTCCATGCTGCGCTGCACGCGGCTTGGTGCAAGGAGTCCAGCGTCCTATATTGCGATCCAGCCGGCGCGAATCCGGATCACGCAAAGGTTGCGACGAGGCCGTTCCGCCACATTCCCGCCCCAGGTGGAAATGGCGTTTAACCCCTTGCCCCGTCATAATGTGCCGGCTTCCGGAATCGAGGCGGCGATTTGAGGATTGACAGATGAGCAAAGCCGCTGGGACAGCGCTGGTGACGGGTGGGGCAAAACGGATCGGTAAAGCGATCGTCGAGGATTTGGCCGCGCATGGCTTTGCCGTCGCCATCCACGCCAACCGCTCGGGTGCCGAGGCAGAGGCGCTGGCTGAACGCATAAGGGGCGAGGGCGGCCGCGCCGCCGTGATCGCGGGCGACCTCACCGACATGGACGCCGTCGGCGATCTCGTCGGCCGCTCGGAGGCGGCGCTTGGGCCGGTCAGGTTGCTCGTCAACAATGCCTCGCTTTTCGTCGACGATCGTGTCGAGGATTTCGACTGGCAGGCCTGGGACCGCCACTTCGCCATCCATGTGAAGACGCCGGCGCTTCTGGCGCAGAATTTCGCCCGCGCCCTGCCGCAAGGCGAGGAGGGGCTGATCGTCAACATAATCGACCAGCGCGTGTGGCGGCCGACACCGCGCTATTTTTCCTATGCGCTGTCTAAGTCGACGCTGTGGACACAAACCCAGATGCTGGCGCAGGCGCTCGGCCCGCGCATCCGCGTCAATGCCATCGGCCCGGGCCCGACGCTCAAGAGCGCGCGCCAGGACGATGATGATTTCGCCGCGCAGCTCGACGGGCTGATCCTTAAGCGCGGCCCGGATTTGTCCGAATTCGGCGCTACCATCCGCTATCTCTGGGACGCGCGCTCGGTCACCGGCCAGATGATCGCGCTCGACGGCGGCCAGCACCTTGCATGGCAGACGCCCGATGTGACAGGCATGGTGGAATGAGTCCCACAGATCAGAAGCACAAACGAAACGGCGACGCCGACGACCTGCCGCCCGACCTCGACCTCGAGGACGAGTCGGTCGAGGAGATCGTCGAGCCGGAGACAGCCGGACCGGACGTTGCCTTCACCACGATCGACTGGACGCCGCATGCCGGCGACGCCGACGGCATGGTCGGCGCCGAGGTGATCCAGACGCTCGTCAAGCGGCTGCCCAACGCGCCCGGCGTCTATCGCATGATGAACGCCGCCGGCGACGTGCTCTATGTCGGCAAGGCACGCAGCCTGAAGAAGCGCGTCACCAACTACGCGCAGGGGCGCTTTCACACCGCCCGCATCGGCCGCATGGTGCGCGAGACGGCGACGATGGAATTTGTCGTCACCCGCACCGAGATCGAGGCGCTGCTGCTCGAGGCGAACCTCATCAAGCGGCTCAGGCCCCGCTTCAACGTGCTGATGCGGGACGACAAATCGTTTCCCTATATCCTCTTGACCGGCGACCATGTCTCGCCCGGCATCTACAAGCATCGCGGCGCGCGTTCACGAAAAGGGGACTATTTCGGCCCCTTCGCTTCCGCCGGCGCGGTCGGCCGCACCATCAATTCGCTGCAGCGTGCCTTCCTTTTGAGGAGCTGCACCAATTCCTTTTACGAGAACCGTACCCGGCCCTGCCTGCTCTACCAGATCAAGCGCTGCGCCGGTCCTTGCACCGGCGAGATATCGCACCAGGACTATGCCGGGCTGGTCGCCGAGGCGAAGGACTTTCTCTCCGGCCGCAGTCTGAAGGTGAAGACGGAAATCTCCGCCGCCATGCAGCAGGCCTCGGAGGAGCTCGATTTCGAGCGCGCCGCCATCTACCGCGACCGGTTGGCCGCGCTCTCGCATGTGCAGGCGCACCAGGGCATCAACCCGCAGACGGTGGAGGAAGCCGACGTCTTCGCCGTCCACCAGGAGGGCGGCCAGACCTGCATCCAGGTCTTCTTCTTCCGCACCGGCCAGAACTGGGGCAACCGCGCCTATTTCCCCAAGGCCGACCCGGCGCTGGAGGCGGCGGAGGTGCTGGGCTCGTTCCTGGCGCAGTTCTATGACGACAAGCCGACGCCGCGCGCCATCTTGCTGTCGCACGCCGTCGTGGAGCAGGAACTTCTGGCCGAGGCGCTGTCGACCCGCGCCGGCCGCAAGGTGTCGATCTCCGTGCCACAGCGCGGCGAGAAGAAGGACCTGACCGACAACGCGCTGCAGAACGCGCGCGAGGCGCTCGGCCGCAGGCTGGCCGAGACATCGACGCAGGCGCGCCTGCTGTCGGGCTTTGCGCAAACTTTCGGCCTGGCCAAGCCACCGGTGCGCATCGAGGTCTACGACAACTCGCACATCATGGGCACCAATGCCGTCGGCGCCATGGTCGTCGCCGGGGCGGAAGGCTTCGTGAAGAACCAGTACCGAAAGTTCAACATCCGCTCGACCGAGATCACGCCCGGCGACGATTTCGGCATGATGCGCGAAGTCATGGAGCGGCGGTTCTCGCGCCTGCTCAAGGAGCATGGCGACACGCCGCAGGAGGCGGAAGGCGCACCGGCCGAGGATGACGGCGAGGACGGCATCGAGGCCAATGGCGGCTTTCCGGCCTGGCCGGACGTCATCCTCATCGACGGCGGCCAGGGCCAGATGACGGCGGTGCGCAAGATCCTCGCCGATCTCGGCATCGAGGACCGCGTCGCCGCGATCGGCATCGCCAAGGGCCAGGACCGCGACGCCGGCCGCGAGCGCTTCTTCGTCAGGGGCAGGGACTCTTTCTCGCTGCCGGTGCGCGACCCCGTGCTCTATTTCGTCCAGCGACTGCGCGACGAGGTTCACCGCTTCGCCATCGGCTCGCACCGCGCCCGCCGCAAGAAAGAGATGGTCAAGAGTCCGCTCGACGAGATCGCCGGCATCGGCCCCGGCCGCAAACGCGCGCTGCTTTTGCATTTCGGCACCGCCAAGGCCGTCAGCCGCGCCGCGGTCGAGGACCTGGTCAAGGTCGACGGCATTTCGGAACAGATGGCCAAGCTGGTCTACAACCATTTTCATGACAGCTGACCATTCTTGCGCCTATTTTCGCCTGACCAATCGAATCTGACCAGTTGACCCCCCACATTCCCTTCTGATTTGAGTACGCAGCGGAGAGAGTACCCAAAACGACATGGCCCAGCGCGCGTTTAACCTGCCGAACATCCTCACCTACGCCCGTATCATCGCGGTGCCGCTGGTGGTGCTGTGCTTCTTTCTCGAGGGACATCTGAAGTCGAGCGACTTCGCCCGCTGGTCGGCGCTGGTCATCTTCCTGCTCGCCTCCATCACCGATTATTTCGACGGCTATCTGGCGCGCGCCTGGCAGCAGACCTCCAACATCGGCAAGATGCTTGATCCGATCGCCGACAAATTGCTGGTCGCCACCTGCCTGCTGCTTCTTGCCGCCGACACCGACCGCCATGCCGGCATCGCCGGCTGGTCGCTGTGGGCGGCGATCATCATCCTGTGCCGCGAGATCCTGGTCTCTGGCCTGCGCGAATATCTGGCGGCGCTTAAGGTGTCCGTGCCCGTCACCCAACTCGCCAAGTGGAAGACCACCATCCAGATGGTCGCCATCGCCTTCCTGCTGGCGGGCCCCGCCGGCGACAAGATCTTCCCGCTGACCACGCAGACCGGACTGGTGCTGCTGTGGATCGCAGCTCTCGTGACGCTCTACACCGGCTACGATTATTTCCGCGCCGGCCTCAAGCACATCATGGACGAGTGAGATGGCGACCAGGCTCATCTATTTCGCCTGGGTGCGCGAGCGGATCGGCAAGCCGGAAGAGGATGTCGACCTGCCAGCCGGCATCGAGACGGTGGCAGACCTATTGCGTTGGCTGAAGTCGCGCGGCGAGGAATACGAGAACGCGCTGCAATTTCCTGACGTCATCCGCGTCGCCATCAATCAGGAACATGTCGGCCACCGCGAGAAGATCGCGGGCGCGCGCGAGATCGCGCTGTTCCCGCCGATGACAGGGGGCTGAGGTGCCGGACGCTGTGGTGCCTGCAATACGCATCCAGCGCGAGGATTTCGACGTCGCCGCCGAAATCGCCGGGCTGACCAAGGGACGTGCCGATATCGGCGCCGTGGTGACCTTCTCCGGTCTTTGCCGCGACGAGCAGGGCAGGCTCGCCGCCCTCGAGCTTGAACACTATCCGGGCATGGCCGAGGCCGAGATCGGTCGCATCGCCACCGAGGCGGTCCAGCGCTGGCCGTTGCAGGGGCTGACCGTCATCCACCGCCACGGCAAGGTCCGGCCCGGCGAGAACATCGTGCTGGTGGTGGCGGCTTCGGCGCACCGGCAGGCGGCATTCGAGGCGGCGAATTTCCTCATGGATTACCTCAAGTCGCGCGCGCCCTTCTGGAAGAAGGAGCACCATGCCGATGCTTCCGAGGGTGGCTGGGTCGAGGCCAAGGAGGCCGACGACGAGGCAGCCGAGCGCTGGATGACGAAGCCGACCGATTAGAATCCACCCCGTGGCCATGTATTGACCGCAATCCTGCAGGACCCTGCGTTGGCTGGCGCAACCTAGGGGAGCTGGGTCATGCTGGACAGGATCGCTGAATTCTTCTTCTTCGGCCTGGTGCCGTTGGTCGTTGGCGTACTTGTGGTGCCGGAATTCTCCGATGCCGCCGAGACGACGCTGAAGGGCGAGGTGATGTATCGCGAGCGTATCGCGCTGCCGCCCAATGCCGTGCTCTCGGTGCAGCTTGCCGACATGTCGCTGGCCGACGCGCCGGCCGCCATCATCGGCGAGCGCAAGGTGGCGCCGGCGGGCCAGGTGCCGATCAAGTTCGAGATCAGCTTCGACCAGCAGGTCGTCCGCCCGAACATGAGCTACGCGCTGCAGGCGCGCATCACCGTCGACGACAAGCTGCTGTTCATCACCGATACGCGCCATCAGGTCGACCCGCTGAGCGATAAGCCTGAGACCATCGTGCTGAAGATGGTGGCGCAGGACCCAACGGCGGATGCGCTGCTCGGGCAGAGTTGGCTGGTCGAATATATCGACGGCATCGGCGTCATCACCGACCCGCAGGCGACGTTCCGGGTGGACGAGGGCGGCAAGGCCGGCGGCAAGGGCCCCTGCAACGCCTATTTCGCCACCGCCAAGGTGGACGGCGAAAAGATCGCCATCAGCGACATCGGCTCGACCTACATGGCCTGCGCGCCTGAGGTCATGGCTCAGGAGAAGGCGCTGTTCGAGGCCCTGGCCAAGGCCGCCTCCTACCATATCGACGCCGGCAAGCTCATCATCGCCGACAGGGACGACCGCGTCATCCTGCGTTTCAATGCCGCGAGCTAGATTTCTGGAAAGCTGGGGAGCGGCTTTCCGTCCCTAGGCCAGCACAAGCGCGTTACCGCGCGGTGGTTCCGATCATAGAGCAGTCGAACATCCGGCCGCCTGCCGGGCTGTAGGACGCGAGTCTGGGCCGCGCGGGCATGCCCGCGATCTCAAGGAGCAGCTTTCGGCGGATCGCGACTTCGAACTGCCCGAGATCGTCGATTCCGATCAAGAATGAGTCCGGTCCGCCAATGACACAGCGCTCGTAGTAAAGATTGAGATAGTGCTCGCCAAAGGATTGGAAGCCGTTTGAACCACCGCGCGGCAGCGAGACGGGCAGTCCATTGATGGTGATGCCGGAGCCTGTCAGCCTGTCGCGTATCGGCGCGACGGGCAGGCCGGCATTGTTGGGACCGTCTCCCGATACATCGATAATCCGGCGCGCCGCTGCGGTGCGGCTCTTTGCAAACAGGTCGCCCGCTGACAGAAGGGCGCCCGAAATGGAAGTGCCTGCCTGCGCTGTGACAGGCTCGACCGCCAGGGCGTCGGCGAACCGCTTGGCGTCGTCGTAGCTGCCGACGATCGTCCAGGGCAGAACGACGCGCTGATAGTTCGGCCCGGCCCATTCGAGATATGAAACAGCGATCATGCCGCGTGCGCCCGATCCTATGGCTCCAGCGAGGTCCGGATGCCGGAATGCGCTGACATAACCATCACGCTGGACCCGTTGTTCGGACAAGCTCATCGAGGACGAGACATCCACCGCGAGGACCAGTTCGAGGTCGACGAGGGGCCTTGCTGGTTCAGCCGCCAGCGACACCGAGCAAAATGCGCCGATGAGGAACGCCATTGCCGCGATGCGCGATCGTGCCGGCCGCGCCCTAGAGTTGGAATGAACATCTTTGCCCAACGATAATGCCATCCAGCACTGCCCCGGGTTCCATAGGCGCGATCTCGGCAATCCGATGGGGAAGTATGCGATGGCAAGCGCATGCGCGCTTCACCCGAATGGGTGAGGCGCAGTTCAGTGGTGCTAGGGGGCGCGCAAGCGTGATAGCAGCGCCGTGAGTTCGGCCTGGCGATGCGTTCCCGTTTTGGCGAGGATCGCGCGGAGTTGGGTTCGCGCGGTTTCACGGCCAATCGCCAATCGGGCGCTCGCGGCGTCGATCCCGTCGCCGGCGGTCAGGCTGCAAGCCAGCCGCGCTTCGGCTGCCGTGAGTTGGAAAGCCCGGCCGAGCAAGCGTGCTGATGGCGCACGTTCCCTCACAAGGTCGGTGAAGCAAAGCAGAAAGTCGCCGCCGTTGAACAGGTCGCGCACGAATGCAGTCATCGGCACCAGCTCGGCAAGGAGCCAGAACGAAGCGTCGCGGGTGATGACTTCCGGCTTGCCCAGAAACGACCCGTCCACTGGGCTTGAGACGGCGGCGCTGATCATCCGCTGCAGGCGGGAATCGCTCTCCCGGTCGGCTGCGTGGATGTGGCCATGGCGAACTACGAGGCCGGAGCCGAGCAGTGCATCCGCATGCTCGTTGCAACGCGTCAGGCGCCCATGGCAGTCGAGCAGCGCCGCGCCAAAATTGAACTGATCGAGGACGGCCAGGGTCGGGTCGAGCGAAATCTCCCAGATCTTCTCGGCCAGGCTGATGACCCGGCTGAGGTCCGGCGCCACGCGCAGGAAATGATCGGCCGCGGACGGATCGAATGGCCCGCTGCGGGCGTCGCGGTACATCGACAGAACCCATCTGCGCTTCTTCACCGGGAAGCAAACGGCCGCCCACCACTCACGATGTCCTGGACCGGCTATTTCCTGATAGTAGGGCAGAAACCTCCGCTCCTCAGGCGTGGTGATTTCGTCCTCGACTGTGAAGCAAATTGCGGGCTTCGAAAGCCGCTCTGCCCTCTCCGGATGTGGGTCGGGAGCGCCTTCGATGTTTTCGAGCCAGAGCGCCGCGAATTCAGCGTGCTCTGTCGAGTCCGGGGTCGGCCTGGTCCGGTTGCGCTGATCGCTCCGAAAAGGGTGCGTGTCATCACGGACGCGGATGACGCAACTCGTCGTCCCCAGGGAATCGGCAAGGTTTTGCAGCGCTTGCGGCCACCGCCCGAATTCGAACGCGGCGTCGTAGCAATTCTCGATCGCGGACGCGATTCCCCGATCGGCAGCCATAAGAGTCTACCTGACGATGGATGGGCTACCACACGCCTCCAAGATACCACCGATCGGCGAAGGCCGGAATGGCTGGCCATATCGTCCTTCTGGGGGCGGCTGCGAGACCATCGCCGGAATAATCCGACCGCGCTGAGCGTTTCCTTCCGTATGGCGGGCAGGCAAAAGGGATACGTCCCTCACTGAAGTCGCCCGGATCGAAAGCGGCTCGATCTGGCCACTCAAAGGAGTCCAGATATGAAAAAGCACGCGCTTATCCTTGCAGCCACATCGCTGATTGCCTTCGCTGGCATGGCCAGGGCGGACGACCATCTGGTCACGGCCCTCCAGCATGGCCTCAGTCCCGACAGCCAGGCCTTGCAGCCCAACAAGGCCGGTCACAGCGGCGACCTCGCGCCCGGGCAGGGCAGTCCGTTTGTCGGCGCCGATACCCAGACGCCGGCAACCGACACGGAAGCGGCGAACGAGCATGCGAATGTGAAGGAGCGCCAACCGAAATGACGGGAATCCGCCGCGAGGGGCGGCGGGCATCCGCTGCGTAGGTCCGGCAACGGCTGCGCTCAGCCCTTTGCCTTCTCGAAAAGCGCGCCATAGTGGTAAGTCAGCCGCCGCCGGGCGGCCTCCAACTGGCTGGCATCGATGTCGATGCCAACGACGTGCCGGGCCATGCCGCCATCGGCAAGGTGAACCAACCGTCGCCGCAGCAAAGGTCGATCGCCTCCGTGCCGGATCTCAGCACACCGGCGGGGTCTGGCCATAACGCCTCCCACCAGGTGCTCGACGGCATTTCGGTGCCTTGGAAGAAGCCGGGAATGGCGCTGGTCGGCCTGGCCTGCTGGAATGTCTCGATCGCCGCTTCAATCCAAGCCGGAAATTCCCGGCAGGCACTACTGACCGGAGAGGCTTCGGCTGATTTCGTCTTCGTCGAAGATCCCGGCGGCAAACAGCGCCATCGCTTGCGCGGCAAGGTCCGCGGCTTCGGGGCTGCCGGTGCCGATGCCCCGCTCCTGGCAGATGCGGTCATAGATACGCTTCAGCAGGACAAGGTCGTCAGGGTAGGCGACGCCGCTGGTGGAAACCTTGGGATTGATCATCGCCCGCTTCAGGTTGGAGGGGCGGAAGCGCGATAGTCACTCACAGCCGGCGATGCCCTTGGGAAGTTATCACCGATGGCATCAACCTAGCGCGACCGGCGGGTCTGTCCACCCCTCAGGAATCGAAAAGGCGGCGCCGGTCCGACCGGCTGCCGCCTTCAATCACTCGTCGTGCTGAAGGCTCAGCCGACGATCTCGGTGTCGGAGAACCAGTACCTGATCTCTTGCGCCGCGGTCTCCGGTGCGTCGGAACCGTGCACGGAGTTCTCGCCAATCGACAGCGCATGCACCTTGCGGATGGTACCGTCGGCGGCGTTGGCCGGGTTGGTGGCGCCCATCACGTCGCGGTTCTTGACGATCGCGTTCTCGCCTTCCAGCACCTGCACGATGGTCGGGCCCGAGGACATGAACTCCACCAGTTCGCCGAAGAACGGGCGTTCCTTGTGCACCGCGTAGAAGCCTTCCGCCTCGCGGCGGCTCATCCACACCCGGCGGGAGGCGACGACGCGCAGGCCGGCGTCTTCCAGCATCTTGGTGATGGCGCCGGTCAGGTTGCGCCGGGTCGCGTCCGGCTTGATCATGGAAAAGGTGCGTTCGATCGCCATTGGGTCGTCCTTGTGATGAGAATGGATTGCGGGGTGGCGGGCTCTATACAAGCCGCTTCGCCCCTTGCCAAGGGGAGCGCCAAGGGAAGCACTTGCCGGCGGCGTTCTAGCCAAGGGCGGCGCTTTGCGCGACAATGGAGGCTCGGGACAGGAACGAAGGAAGCCGGGCGCGGCGCGAGATGAACTGGCCCTATCTGAGACGCGGGGATGTAGCCGGCATCCTGCTTGTCGCCGTCCTCCTCGGTGCCGTGGCCTTCGTCCTGCTGCTCCATCCCGGAATGGGATCGCGCGAGAATTTCGGCTTCGGCCCGGAATGGCAGTGCGCCCGCATGGAGCAGGGCGATCCGATCTGCGTCAGGCTCGTCGACAAGGATGCGGCGAAGTGACCGGATTCCAGGAAAAGTGTGTAGCGGTTTTTCGTTCGGGCTTGCGTAGGACAAATATCTGGAGTGGTTCAGCGTTCTTCAAAACGCCGAGGCGCGCTATCGCCTGAGGATCACTGCCGGGCGCCGTTGTTCCCAGCCCTCACGCTCCAGCGTCGGCACGCAATCCTCCTCGCTGGGGTAGCCCAGGCAGAAATAGCCGATCAGCGTCCATTCCGGCGGCGTGTCGAGGATGCGGGCGATCTCGGCCGGATCGAGGATCGACACCCAGCCCATGCCTATGCCTTCGGCGCGAGCCGCCAGCCACAGCGTGTGCACCGCCATGACCGCCGAATAGTCGATGGTGGCGGGCATCGTCAGGCGGCCGAGCCCATGGCCTTGCGCCGTCGTGCGGTCGGCGAAGACCGCGAACTGGCAGGGCGCCTCGGTCAGCCCAGCGAGCTTCAGTCGCGCATAGAGCGCCGCCCGCTCGCCGGAAAAACATTGCAGCGCTTCGGCATTGCAATGCTCGAAACAGGCTCGCACGGCCCCGCGGCGCTCTGGGGCGTCGACCACGACGAAGCGCCAGGGCTGGCTGAGGCCGACGGATGGCGCGATGCTGGCCAGCGCCAGCAACCGTTCCAGCGTCCCGTCGTCAAGCGGCGCCGTCTTGAAACGCCTGACGTCCCGGCGCCACTGCATCAAGGTGATGAGCCGGAGTCGAAATTCGTCGGAGAAATCCGGGGCTGATGCCATGCCGCAGCGCTGCCTTCGTGTGATTGCCCGGGTCTGCCCGGCTGCCTCTTTCTTTGCCCCGATCAAGGCGGCGGTGAGGCACGCGAAGCGACGCAGGCACGTCCACTTTGTCGCATTTGGGGAGGGAGGAGGTGGTAGGGGCAGTGGGGCAGTAGGTATCCCTCCCTATCTTCCCTACTGCCCTATTCCCTTACTCGCCCAGAATCGTCATTGGCGCGAATCCTCCAAGGGTTTAGGTAGGCCTGAACTGGAACGCGAGCGGGGACGGAGAGATGAAACAGCATTTCATGATGTTTGCAGCCTACAACCAGTGGGCCAACGGCCGCATCTACGATGCCGCCGCCGATCTCGATGACGCGGAGTTCGAGCGCGATGTCGGTGCCTTCTTCGGCTCGATGATGGGGACGCTCAACCATCTCCTGGTCGCTGACCGCGTCTGGATGAAGCGCTTCAGCGGCGAGGGCGACGCGCCGGCGAGTATCGACAGGATTGTCCACCGCGCCCTGTCCGTTCTCAGGCTGGCGCGCGAGGCGGAAGACAAGCGGATCATCAGTTGGATCGACGGCATGAGCGAAAAGGCGCTCGCCGGCCGCTTCTCCTACATGACCCTTTCGGACATGCGCACCATCTCGCAGCGGCTGGCGCCGGCGCTCAGCCATTTCTTCAACCATCAGACCCATCATCGCGGCCATGCGCACATGATCCTGACCGTGCTTGGCCGACCATCTGTGCCGCTCGACCTGGTGCTGTTCCAGCGCAGCGAGGAAGGCCGCGCCTACGCCTGACGTTCCGGCAGGAACCCGGTGCTTAAGTTCCTGAAATCTAAAATATAGAGAAATTTCGTCTAAATCTTTCGAGCAGAAGTGCAGCGATTGAAAACTACGATTCGTGATATGAGCACGAGCTAAAGAAACCAAAACACCACTCTCCACGTATCTTGTCGAAGAAAGAACGTGCGTTTAAGTTGCACAATGCTGCAATGCAGAAGTAGTAACCACACAGGAGAGTGTTATGGCTAGTATCGTAAAGAGATTCGCCAGCACATTGGCGAGTGGTGCAATCATCGTTGTTCTTGCCATGCCGGCGAACGCGCAAAGCGTCGGGCTTGGTGGACTTGGCGGCGTATCCGTTGGCGGCAACAGCGCCGACGCCAATGCGGGCGGCCCAGATGGGGCTGACGCAAATGCATCTTTCGGCGGCAGCAACACCAGCGCCAGCGTTTCGATCGGCGGCTCGGGTGGCGCCAATGGGGCCGCCACCATCGGCGGGAGCGATTCCACGGCTACGGCATCCATCGGCGGCACCAACGGTGCCGGAGCCACTGCGACCTTGGGCAACGGCACCAACAGCGCGGCCGGCGTGACGCTCGGCGGCACGAGCGTTGGCGCCAATGTCGGTGTTGGCGGCACCGTTCCTGGAGCTCCCGGCGCGACTCCGCCCGGAACCCCGAACCTGGCCTCCGTTGTCGCCGAAATGTCGAGCGGCCAACTGGCACGGATGAAGAAGCGCTGCGTCGACGTGCTCAGCAGCGAAGGCACCTATGATCGCGACCTGCGGCAGCTCTGCCTGATGATCGCGCGGCGCTGACATTTCCGGCGAGGGGGGTGTCGAACCAGCCGTGAGGCCGTGCGCCGGCACTCTCCTGGCCTCCGGCCAGTCGGAAGGCCCGCTATCCAGGGGCTAACGAGGTGGCGGGCCTTTTGCGCATTACAGCTGGCGGTCGCCCTTCGACAGGCGGTTAACCACATTTGAATTGCAACTAATATGTTAGGAATTCGTTTGCGCTCCGGCTGCAAGATAGGCCAGTTGTAGTGGAGCAAGGGAATGCGCATCGATTTGTCCCCGACGAGCTGGGGCAGGGTCATCGCGGTCACCATTGCCGGCACGGCGGTCTGCATCGCCGCGGCCTTTTTCGTCGATTCCTACAATTTTCCCTTGCTGTCGCCCGATGCGCTGTGGCGGGCGCAGATGACGGACCTTTTGCTGCCGCTCGTGCTGGCGGGATCGTTCTTCTTCTTCCTGATGTTCAAGATGCGCCAGTTGGCCGTCGCGCAGAAGGCGCTGAGCATCGTCGCGGCCACCGACAGTCTGACGGCGGTGTTCAACCGCGGCGCCTTCTCGATGCTCGTCGAGGCCTATCTCGATCAGGCCCGCAGCCAGGCGGTCGTCGATGCCGGTGCCTTCCTGATCGTCGATGCCGATCATTTCAAGACCATCAACGACCGTCTCGGACATGATTGCGGCGACCAGGCGCTGAAGCTGATCGCCAAGACGATCAAGGGCCAGCTGCGCGGCGCCGACATTGTCGGCCGGATCGGCGGCGAGGAGTTCGCGGTCTTTCTGCCCGGCGCCGACGCGTCGCAGTCTTGGCTGGTCGCCGAAGGGATCAGGCGGCGCATCCGCGAGGTGGAATTCTCGCCCGACGGCCGGCCTTGTCCGCTTTCGGTTAGCATCGGCGGCGTCGCCTTCAGCGGCAACACCACCTATGCCGACATGTACCGGACGGCCGACAGCCACCTCTACAAGGCAAAGTCGAACGGCCGCGACCAGGTCAGCTTCGCGACGGCCGCGCTGCTTGGCACGCTGACCGACGACGCCGCGACGGTCCATTGAGAAGTAGCGAATAGTGCGTAGCGAATAGCGAATGGCTGTGCGCCGGCTGGCGCATTCATTGCCGTACCCTACTCGCTGTTCCCTATTCGCTACTCACTCACTTCATGCCGCATAGCCGCCAAAGCTGCGCGCCACCGGCTTGACCGAGACGGCGGGCTGGGCGGCGGGCCAGAGGATGCCTGCCGTAACCGCGAAGGTGATCAGCGCATCGCGTGCCGCCTCAGCGGAGATTCCTCCGGCCCGCGCGGCCTCGCAGGCCTTCACCGCGGCACCATAGCTCAGCCGCCGCCGCGACGGCGGGAATTCTGTCAGGAATTCATGCATGTCGAACAGTGACGCGATCATGCGCTTGTGGCCGGCGCCTACGGTGAGGGCGACCGGGTTGAAGAACGTCCTGTCGTGCATTCTGGCCTCTTGGGTTTGGGGCGGAGATGGCCGGCGCCGCTCTCCGGTCGGGGGTCGAACGCCAAGGAACGCGGAAGGCGGCGGGAGGTTCCATGATTTTCAGGGCAGAAGGGCAGAAGGGCAGAAAGGCAGAAAGGTTAGAGGATTCCCCTTTCCTTACTGCCCTGGTCCTCGCCGGCCTTTGCCGTGCTGGTCGAAGCGCTGCGCTACGACGATAGATGGACTCCGGCCAATGTCATGGCGCCGCGGTCGTTATGAACTGGTCCGGTGCGGATGGCCCCGGATGGTGCGTCGACAGCGCCAGGAAGAGGATGGCGACGCCGGCAACAAGTGCGGCAACGACATTGACGAACAGCCGTCCGGCCAATTGGCCAAGCCGCTGCCGCCGGCTCATGCTGCTAGGAACTAAGCGCATTTGAGCCCTCCCTCGCCGGGCGGGCGCTCACCGGCCTCTAGCCGTGGTTCGCGCCCATCCCCTGATGTCACCAGCCCCGGTGCCAGCCGCAGCTCCACACCCGCTTGATCACGAGGCGGTGGTGGTGCCAGCGCTTGTGCACCCGGACCTTGCAGCGGTCGCGGTCGTGATGGCGCCAATGGGGCCGATAGTCACGATCATAGTCACGCATGGCATAATGGCGATGATGGCGGCGCCAGGAATAGTCGTCGCTGTAGCGTGTGCCGTCGTCGGTGGTGATCGTCAGGCTTGCCGCCTGCGCCGGAATTGCAGTCGGCGCCAGCGTTGCCAGGCCAAGCATGGCCGCGAGGATCAGCTTGTTCATCATTGCCTCCTTTGCATTAGGTCCCGCTAACGGAAACCCGTCCGGCGGTGGATGGTTCCATCGCGATGGAGCGGGCCCCTGACACGTTTCGTGAGCGGCCCGGCGCGATGCGGACCCAATCAGTCCGTCGCATCCGGGGCATGGAGGACCAGACAATCCATGGAAACGGCATAGGCCTCGGTCACGCGCGTCACGCGCACAGATGCCAGCTGGTTCCCGTCAGCGACGGCGCAGGGCGTCGCCGCATCAACGGGCGGCATCTGCCGATCATGCCGCTTCCCCGCAGTCTGCCTGGCAGCGCGGCGGTGCAGGGTGCAGGAAAGCAAGAACACGCCACCGCCGCTACAGGCATGCCGCAGGCAAGATCTCGCCTATTTCCACATGCCGCGCATGCGCTGGCCGAGGTCGACGCGGACCTGCGGCTGGCGGCGCGGATCGTCCTTCGCCTGCACGCTCGCCCAGGACGTCTGCTCGAAGGCATTCAGCATCGAGGCTGGGATGAAGCGGCTGCGCGCGGCATAGACATGGCGGTCGCCGCGCGCCGCCTGGCCGTGCACGAAGAAGCGCTGCGGCATGACGAGATGCAACGTG
>NZ_RZSG01000559.1:0-4011 GCF_003997725.1 Mesorhizobium sp. M4A.F.Ca.ET.050.02.1.1 | reverse complement strand
GCGTCATCGGGCCGCTCATCGGCCTTGCCGCCTATCTGTTATGGCGCCGGCAATCCGCGCAGATGCGGATCGCCGCCGAACAGGCGACGCGCGCCGAGCTCGAACGTCGTGTCGTCGAGCGCACCGAGGATCTGAGCCGCGCCCGCGATCGCCTGCAGGCCGAGATCACCGACCATCGCAGCACAGAGGCCAAGCTGCAGGTAGTGCAGCAGGAGCTGGTGCAAGCCAATCGACTGGCCATCCTCGGTCAGGTCGCCGCCGGTGTCGCTCATGAGATCAACCAGCCGGTGGCGACCATCCGCGCCTATGCCGACAATGCGCGCGTCTTCCTCGACCGCCAGCAGACGGCGCCGGCCGAGGAGAACCTCGATGCCATCGCGGCGCTGACCGAGCGTATCGGCACCATCACCGACGAGTTGAAAACCTTCGCCCGCAAGGGCCGCACGGCGGCCGAGCCGGTCGAGTTGCGCGGCGTCATCGAGGGCGCGGTGGTGCTGCTCAGAAGCCGTTTCGCCGGCCGGCTCGACGCGCTCGATATCGCGCTGCCGCCGCCCGCACTCAAGGTCATGGGCAATCGGGTGCGGCTGGAACAGGTGCTGATCAATTTGTTCCAGAACGCGCTGGAGGCGCTGGACGGTCGCGACGGCGCCAGGGTCGAGGTTTTGGTCGAGGAAAAAGACGACGGCGTCGTGCTCAATGTCTCGGACAACGGGCCGGGCATTCCGCCGGCGATCCTGAAATCGCTGTTCACGCCCTTCAACACCTCGAAGGAGAAAGGGCTGGGGCTAGGTCTCGTCATCTCCAAGGACATCGTCGCCGACTATGGCGGACGCATCGAGGTCGCGAGCGGCGCCGAGGGCACGCGTTTCACCATCCATCTTGCGAAAGCGGCGTAGCATGGCGACCAACGACCCCGCCCCGGTCATCCTGATCGACGACGACGCCGATCTCCTGAAGGCGACAAGGCAGACGCTGGAGCTCGCCGGCTTCGCGGTGTCGGCCTTTTCGATGGCGCGAGAGGCTCTGGCCGGGCTCGACGCCGGTTTCGCCGGCGTGGTGGTGTCCGACATCCGCATGCCCGAGATCGACGGACTGCAGCTTTTCGACCACATCGTGGAGGTAGACCCGGACATCCCTGTCATCCTCGTCACCGGCCATGGCGACATCGCGATGGCCGTGAAGGCGATCAAGGACGGCGCATACGACTTCATCACCAAGCCCTTCGCGGCCGACCGGCTTGCACAAAGTGTCTGGCGGGCGGCCGAAAAGCGCCGCCTGGTGATGGAGAACCGGGCCTTGCGCGAGGCGGCCGAGCAGGCGCAGGACAGCCTGCCGCTGATCGGCCAGACGCCGGCGATGGAGCGGCTGCGCCGCACGCTGAGACAGATCGCCGATACCGATGTCGACGTTCTGGTGACCGGCGAGACGGGCTCCGGCAAGGAAGTGGTGGCGAGCCTGCTGCACCGCTGGAGCCGCCGCGCCCAGGGCAATTTCGTGGCGCTGAACTGCGGCACGCTGCCGGAGACGGTGATCGAGAGCGAATTGTTCGGCCACGAGGCAGGCGCCTTCACCGGCGCACAGAAGAAGAGGATTGGCCGCATCGAGCATTCAAGCGGCGGCACGCTGTTCCTCGACGAGATCGAGAGCATGCCGCCCTCGACCCAGGTGCAGATGCTGCGGGTGCTGGAAATGCGCGAGGTGACGCCGCTCGGCACCAATGAGGTGCGGCCCGTCGACCTGCGCGTCGTCGCCGCCGCCAAGGTCGATCTTGGCGATCCCGGCCAGCGAGGTGCCTTCCGCGAGGACCTTTACTACCGGCTGAACGTGGTGACGCTGTCGATCCCGCCGCTGCGCGAGCGCCGCGACGACGTGGCCCTGCTGTTCGGCTATTTCGCCGAGCGTGCGGCCGCCCGCTTCCAACGCTCGATGCCGGCCGTGCCGGCGGCGGTTACCCGCCATCTGAGAGAACATGACTGGCCCGGCAATGTGCGGGAGCTCGCCCATTTCGCCGAGCGTTTCGTGCTCGGGCTTGAGGACAGCGCCGGCGCGCAACAGCCTGCCCCGGCCGAATCGGATGCTGCCATGCCGCTGCCCGAACGGCTCGACCGCTACGAGGCCGAGATCATCCGCGAGACACTTGGCCGCAATGACGGCGATGTCCGGCGCACGATCGAGGCGCTGGGGATTCCGCGCAAGACCTTCTACGACAAGTTGCAGCGGCACGGCATCGTGCGCAGCGATTTTTCCAGATAATTCAATCGGGTGGAACGGAAAGCAGGGCGCGGCCGTTTGAAAGGCGCCGCGAACCGTGGCACGTCGGCACCAGATAGTCCCGAAGATCGCGGCGGAGTCCCCTGGCGAGGTGCGTTCGGGTTGCACTTGGCCGATGTTGATGGTTTGTTGCCGGGCAGCGGAGATTAAGTGATGCGAGAACCCGTCGGTCAAGACGAATATGGGTCGACCAGTCCCTTCGATCCGGACGAACTGTCGAATTTGAACGCGATCGGCCCGGCCATGGGGAGTGGCAACGACTTCGAGAAATACGCCGTCGCGGTGATCATCGTGTTCGGCGCGCTGATCATCGGCGGACTGATGGCCGCCTCGATGACCTTCGGCCACCGCAACGGCTTCCTGTTCGCGCTTGGCGGGGCAACATCCGCCTGGATATCGGGCAATGCGCTGCTGCTCGACCGGCCCCGCCTCTATGCCCTGTTCGTCGGCATCGCCGCCGTCATGCTGCTGGCCTCCACGTTGACATTGGTCGTCTGACCGGGCCTATCAACCAGGGCCTGGTAGCCAAGCGCCTCGCCGGCCGCGGCGCGGCTGTCGATGGCGCCGTTGTAGCGGGGCCGCCTGGCCCCAGCCACCATCAGGGCTTAGCAGCAATCAGAACATAACCCCGCGTGCGGTTAGCATTGTCCGAGTCTTGCGTGTTTCATTGCGTTAAATAGGTCGGCTGTCGTCACCCAGACGGGGGGATATTTGTACCGAGCAACGTCGAGGATGAGGAAACGGTCGGTCTCGGCATCATAAGCGGCCAAGGGTGAGATGTGGCCGCCTTTTTCCTGACCCATGGCTTTGCGCAAGTAATTGACGATGACAAAGTGCCTTTTGGTCGCGAGATAGCCTCGGACCTCCTTGCGGAAGGTGTCCATGCTGCTGTCGGCAGCATGTCGCACCTCAACCTGCACGGGCTGCAACGCAAGAAGGCCACCCAATTCATCTAAAGTCATGCCCTGCTTTTTGATTGTCTCAGCCGGAATGACCTGCTCGCTGCGGGCATCCAGAAGATTGTCCTGAGTGAAGGTGCTGTAGGGGTCATACTCGGGCACCGGTGGGGCTGGAACGCCAATGGCATTCAGAACCATGACACTGCTGGCCACCCCACAAAAAGCTTGGTTCTTCTGGGTGACGAAATTTATGGCCAGCGTAAAATAGGCTTCGCGGGCATCGGCCTCGATCAAGAGCGCTTCACCGGCATCGGAAGCCGCCCCGATGAGATTTGCCGGCAGCGGCAGCGTCTCGGCTCTGGCCTCCATCGAGGCCAATAACGTGGCAAGCAATGCGAGTCGAATGACATGCTTCATGAACATCGTCGCGCTCCTCGGCTGATCACCCTTCGGCCTGACAAACTTGCTCCCAAGTCTCGCAGCTGTCCAGACGAGCTTCGGCGCCATGAGAGCCATCTGTGACCCCTGATGTCAGCGAACGGCGAAGACGGCGGCCGATGGCGTGAAGGCGAAGGTGAGCGAAAGGCTGACGGCGATCAGCGTCCGGCGGTGAGATGCATGGCGGGGACTCCGGGGCGTGGGGGACGCCTAGGAAAGACCCTTGGAGCGCGATAGTCCAATAACAATTGAATAATCGAAACGGCCCGCTTACCCCGCCTCCGCTGCGGTCTTTGTCCGAAGGATAGGAAATGGCCGAGGTCAGCGCTGCCCCTCATCGCCCTGCCGGGCACTTCTCCCCGTATAGTGACGGGGAGAAGTGCCCGGCAGGGCGATGAGGGGC
>NZ_RZSG01000558.1:0-4023 GCF_003997725.1 Mesorhizobium sp. M4A.F.Ca.ET.050.02.1.1 | reverse complement strand
CCTATATGCCATCTTGCGATTGCTTGCCGGCCTTTCCCTAGGTTAAGAGCAGTGGCTCCAGCGTGCGGACATCGCGCACGCGCATTGAAGATATCCAGAAAAACGGCCGATCAGCGCGCCGAACGGAGGCCAGA
Organism: Mesorhizobium sp. M4A.F.Ca.ET.050.02.1.1; assembly: GCF_003997725.1. Lineage (NCBI taxonomy): Bacteria > Pseudomonadati > Pseudomonadota > Alphaproteobacteria > Hyphomicrobiales > Phyllobacteriaceae > Mesorhizobium > Mesorhizobium sp. M4A.F.Ca.ET.050.02.1.1. Next base: position 3,889 of record NZ_RZSG01000558.1, on the reverse strand, counting down.
CCATGCTTCAGAAAACCAGCCATTTCATGCGCCAGGCCAATCTCATCAACGGTGAATGGGTGCAGGCCGACAGCGGCCAGACGGTCGACGTCAACAATCCGGCCACCGGCCTCAAGATCGGCACCGTGCCGAAGGCCGGCAGGGCCGAGACGCGCCGCGCCATCGAGGCCGCCGAGGAAGCCTTCAAGAGCTGGCGCAAGACCACCGCGCTCGAGCGCTCGAAGCTTTTGCGCAAGCTGCACGACGCGATGATGGACAATCAGGACGTGCTCGCGGAACTCTTGACCATAGAGCAGGGCAAGTCGCTGTTTGAATCGAAGGGCGAGATCGGCTCGGCCGCCGCCTACATACTGTGGTTCGCCGAGGAAGGCCGGCGCACCTACGGCGACATCGTGCCGTCGCCCTGGGGCGACCGCCGCATCCTGGTGACCAAGGAGCCGGTCGGCGTCATCGCCGCCATCACGCCGTGGAACTTCCCGTCCTCGATGCTCGCCCGCAAGCTCGGCCCGGCGCTCGCCGCGGGCTGCACCGCGGTGGTCAAGCCGGCCTCGCAGACGCCGTATTCGGGCCTCGCCTGGGGCGCGCTTGCCGAGGAGGTCGGCTTCCCCAAGGGCGTCATCAACATCCTGACCGGTTCGGCCGCCGAGATCGGCGACGAGATCTGCGCCAACCCGCTGGTCAAGAAGATCACCTTCACCGGCTCGACCGAAGTCGGCAAGATCCTGATCCAGAAGTCGTCCGTGACGGTCAAGAAAGTGTCGATGGAGCTCGGCGGCAATGCGCCGTTCATCGTCTTCGACGACGCCGACATCGACCGCGCCGTCACCGGCGCCATCACCGCCAAATACCGCAATTCCGGCCAGACCTGCGTGTGCACCAACCGCTTCCTCGTGCAGGCCGGCGTCTACGACAAGTTCGTCGAGAAGCTGGCCGCGGCAAGCAACAATCTGAAGGTCGGGTCCGGCCTTGAAGAGGGTGTGCAGCAGGGACCGCTGATCGACGACAAGGCGGTCGAGAAGGTCGAGGAACTGATCGCCGACGCCACGTCGAAGGGCGGCAAGGTGGTGGCCGGCGGCAAGCGCCATGCACTCGGCGGTTCGTTCTTCCAGCCGACGGTGATCGCCAATGCCACGCCGACGATGCGCTTCATGAAGGAAGAGATCTTCGGCCCGGTCGCTCCGGTGTTCAAGTTCGAGACCGAGGAAGAGGCGATCGCGCTCGCCAACGACACCGAATTCGGCCTCGCCTGCTATTTCTACACCGGCGATCTCGGCCGCGCATTCCGCGTCATGGAAGGGCTGAAATACGGCATGGTCGGTGTCAATGAGGGCCTGATCACCACACCGGAAGCGCCGTTCGGCGGCGTCAAGGAATCCGGTCTCGGCAAGGAAGGCGGACATCAGGGTATCGAGGACTATCTCGACACCAAATATGTCTGCATCGGCGGCCTCGGCCTCTGACAGCAAACGGAAGGGCAGGCGCAAGGCCTGCCTTTCCCATAATCCAACCCGGCCGGGACCGGCTGAGTCGACAGATCAACGAACTGACTTTCGGGCATGACGATGAAGGACGGCGAAGTCTTCGGCACGACGCAGGCGGGCGAACCCGTGCGCCGTTTCACCATTCGCGGCGGCGGCCTCACCGCCAACATCATCGGGCTTGGCGCCATCGTCCAGGATCTGCGGCTTGCCGGCCACGACGCGCCGCTGGTGCTGGGCTACGACCGTTTCGAGCCCTATGAGACCGACAGGGCCTTCTTCGGCGCCGTGGTCGGCCGCTTCGCCAACCGCATCCGCGATGGCCGCTTCACCATCGCCGGCAAGCGCTACCAGACAGAGCGCAACTTCCTCGACAAGCACACGCTGCATGGCGGCTCGGAAGGCTATTTCCACCGTCCGTGGACGGTCTCGCTGCATGGCCGGGATTTCGTCACGCTGACCTTGCATGACGCTGACGGCACGATGGGCTTTCCCGGCGCGCTCGACGTAACCTGCACCTACCGGCTCAAAATCCCCGGCACGCTCAGCGTCGAACTGACCGCCACGACCTCCGAGGAGCCGACGCTGTGCAATCTCGCGCAGCACTCTTACTTTAACCTCGACGACGGCGGCGCCGGCGATATCCTCGACCATCGGCTGATGCTCAATGCCGGCGCCTACACGCCGGTCGATGCGGAGATGATCCCGACGGGCGTGGTGAAGCCGGTCGACGACACGCCGTTCGACTTCCGCCAGGCGCGGGCATTGCGCATGGAGAGCGAGGGCGAGCAGCTTCCCTACGACCTGAACTTCTGCCTCGCCTCCACGCACGGGCCGCTCAAGCAGGCCGCCTGGGCGCAAGGCGCCTCATCGGGCGTCGAGATGGAGGTCTGGACCACGGAACCCGGTCTGCAGCTCTATACCGGCCAGTATCTGGCGCCGTCCTCGGCAGGGCTGGAGGGGCGTCAGTACAGGGCCTATTCAGGCCTCTGCCTGGAGGCGCAGGTCTGGCCGGACGCGCCGAACCGGCCCTATTTCCCGCAGGCCACGCTGTGGCCGGGGCAGATCTATCATCAGGTGACGGAATATCGGTTCCGGCTACCTTAAGCGTGCCGATATTCAGGTGAGGCCGGCCTGCGAACGCTGGTTTTCTGCGCTTCCGCTGCTCACGTACTCGAGTACGCTCCGCTCCGGTTCTCGAAAACCACCGTTTTGGTCGCTTCGCGCCCGTCTTCGACTCCGACTCGGCCTGACCTGAGTCTCAATACACCTTAGCTAGTTGCCGAACGCTGCTCTCAGCGTTTCAAATGGCGCCAGGGCGCCGCGCACCTGCACGACCGCGGCGGCAACGCGATGCGCGCGCAGCGCCGCGTCGGCGGGGGCATGACCGGCAAGCCGGGCGGCGAGATAGCCGCCATTGAAGGAATCGCCGGCACCGGTGGTATCGACTGGCGTCGCGACATGCACGGCCGGAACCGGCTGGAAGGCACCCTTGACGGCGATCAGCGCCGCGTCCTCGCCATTCTTGACGACGACCTCGCCGACAAGTCGGCCGAGCCGGCCGGCGGTCACCTGTGGTGTCGCATCGCCAAACAGCATCTGCTCATCGGGAAAGGTCGGCAGCGCGATGTCGGTGACGGCAAGTGCTTCGGTGATTGCCGCTTGCGCCTCCTCGCGGCTGCGCCAGAGCAGCGGCCGGTAGTTGGGGTCGAATGCGACGCGCGAACCAGCCGCCCGCGCCTTGGCCACCGCATTGAGCAATGTCTTGCGCGAAGCCTCCTCTAGAATTGCCAAAGTGATTCCGGAAAAATAGACCAGCGCCTGGTTTTCAAGGCTTTTTGCCAAGGCGCCAGGGTCCGAAGCCAGTTGCCTGGCGGCGGCGTCGGCGCGCCAGTAGGTGAAGGCGCGTTCGGCGCCGGTCAGCGTGATGGCGTAAAGGCCTGGTCGGGCGCCTGGAATGACAGGGCTTTGGCCGATGCCGATGCCGTTTTCGGCGAAGAAGGCGATCTGCCCTTGCGAGAACGGGTCGTCGCCGAAGGCCGAGACATAAGTCGCCGGCCGCTCGCCGCTCAGCGCATGCAGCGCCCACAGCATGTTGAACGTGTCGCCGGCAAAGCCCATGCGCCAGTTCGGTCCCGCCTGGCCCGACAGTTCGAGCATGCACTCGCCGATCGAGGCGACGCCATTTGCAGCCATCTATCTGTCTCCCCGTGCATGTCGCGCAAAAGTGTCTAGCGTTTTGGGGATGACGACATGCACAAACCAACGAGGTGCTGCTGTAGCTTTTTGCGATGGGCAACGCCATGCTTGGCGGCTGCGGTTTTTTGCGTCAGAAGCGGTTTCCCACAGTCGCGGCGGGATGCGATCCGCCCGCTGGAACGTTGTCTTTGGAAAAGGAACCGGTTCGGCAT
>NZ_RZSG01000557.1:0-4025 GCF_003997725.1 Mesorhizobium sp. M4A.F.Ca.ET.050.02.1.1 | reverse complement strand
AGATAGGACGGCGCCTCGATGGACGGGTCGGGTTCGAAGATGCGCCCGAACAGGCGCCGGCCGCCGACCAGCAGCACCGCCGCCAGTCCCAGCGCCATCAGGGCCGCTGCGAGCACGGCCTGGAGTTTGAATTTGAAGGCGAAAATCAGCCAGGACGAGACGGCTTTGTAAAGGCCGGTGAATTGATCGTGCGCATCGGAAAAGGCCTGGGGACTGAGCGCGTCCGTCAGTTCATAGCGCTTGGCGAGGAAATTGCGGAAAAGGTCGCTGCGCATGACGCCGATCTTGTCGATCAGCCCGTTGATGCGGATCGACAGGTTTTGCGCGCTGGCGATGACGGCGTTGATCTCGGCTTTTTCGGCGGCAAGCGCTCCGCGCTCGTTGGTAACGATCGCCGGCTCCTGCGGCTGCCCCTGCGCCGGCGGCGGGCCAAGCACCTCGATCCGGTTGTTGATGTCGGCAAGGCGCGAGCGGAAGGCCAGTGCGCTGTTCAATGCCGCCCGCGACAGATCCTCGAGTTGCAGGCGGACGTCGACAAGCGCTGCGTCATCCTCGGCGTCGTCGGCGACCTTCTTTTCGAGACCATCGGTCTTGGCCGCCAGGTCCTGGACGACCTTCTGCTGGTCGACGATCAGTTGCGCGGAACCCTGGCCGATGGCCTGCGCCATCGCATCGAACGAAGGCTGCGCCGAAACGGCGAGCATCAGAACCAGGATCAGGCGAAGTAACCGGAAGAACATGACCTTGATGGCGACTCGCTGCCGAAAAGACTTCGTAATTTCGTTCTTGATAAAGACCGCCATACCCCGCGGCAAGCCGTCCCCGATCAGGCAAGTGCAAGCCGTCTCCGGTCAGGCAAGTGGAAGTCGGCCTGTCGAAAAGCGATGGCGCAATCTTGGCTTTGCGCCCGCTGCCTGCTCTATAGTCTGCCGCATCGCACCAACCGGACGACATGAAACATGGCGGAATATTCGGCCTTTTCGCTCCTCAAGAACGCGCTCAGCGGAAACAAGGACTGGAAGCCGGCCTGGCGCAAGCCGGACCCAAAGGCATCCTATGACGTGATCGTCATCGGCGGCGGTGGGCACGGCCTGTCGGCCGCCTACTACCTCGCCAAGGAGCACGGCATCACCAACGTCGCGGTGCTGGAGAAGGGCTGGCTGGGCTCAGGCAATGTCGGCCGCAACACCACCGCAGTGCGCTCGAACTACCTTTTGCCTTCCAACACCCGCTTCTACGAGCATTCGATGAAGCTTTGGGAGAACCTCTCGCACGACCTCAACTACAATGTCATGTTCTCGCAGCGCGGCTGTCTGAACCTGGCGCATACGCCCGCCCAGTTCGACGACTATGCCAGGCGCGGCAACGCCATGCGCCATCTCGGCGTCGATGCCGAGCTGATGACCGTCGACCAGATCAAGCGGCTCGTGCCGGCGCTCGACGTCTCCGGCTCGGCGCGGTTCCCTGTCATCGGCGGCCTGATGCAGCGGCGCGCCGGCAGCGCCCGCCACGATGCGGTGGCCTGGGGCTATGCGCGCGGCGCCGACCGGCGCGGCGTCGACATCATCGAGAATTGCGAGGTCACCGGTTTTCTGCGCGACGGCGACCGCATCACCGGCGTTTCGACGACGCGCGGCGAGATCCGCGCCAGGAAGGTGGCGCTCGCCGTTGCCGGCAGCACCGGCCGCGTCATGCAACTGGCCGGCATCGACAAGATGCCGATCGAGAGCCATGTGCTGCAGGCCTTCGTGTCGGAATCGCTGAAGCCGATCATCGACACGATCCTGACCTTCGGCATGGGTCACTTTTACATCTCGCAGTCCGACAAGGGCGGCTTGGTCTATGGCGGCGACCTCGACGGCTACAACAGCTATGCCCAGCGCGGCAGCCTGCCGATCGTCGACGAGGTGATGAGCGAGATGCTGGCGCTGTTCCCCGGCCTGGCGCGCGTGCGCATGCTGCGCTCCTGGGGCGGCCTCTGCGACATGACGATGGACGGCTCGCCGATCATTACCACTGGCCCGCTGCCCGGCATGTATCTCAATTGCGGCTGGTGCTACGGCGGCTTCAAGGCGACACCGGCCTCCGGCTTTTGCTTTGCCTGGACCATCGCCAAGGGCGAGCCGCACGAGCTCAACGCGCCGTTCACGCTCGACCGCTTCTATCGCGGTCTCTTCATCGACGACAAGGGCCAAGGCGCGACGCCTCGGCTGCACTAGGGTTGAAATAAGATGCTTATCACCTGTCCCTATTGTGGCCCACGCGACGTCATCGAGTTTGCCTATCAGGGCGATGGCAACCGCGAGCGTCCGCAACCGGCCTCTCAGGACCTCGACGCCTGGAACGCCTATGTCTACGACCGGCTGAATCCGGCCGGCGACCATAACGAGATCTGGCAGCATGCCGGCGGCTGCCGCGCTCATATCAGGGTCGTGCGCAACACGCTGACACACGAGATTTCCAGCACTGCTTTCGCGCATGGCGGCCACAGATCCGCCACGCGGCACAAGACGGAAGCCAAGTCGTGAGCCCCCGTCGCATCGAGAACGGCGGCCGCGTCGACCGGCTGCGCACCATCCGCTTCACCTTCGACGGCGTGACCTATACCGGCCATGCCGGCGACACGCTGGCCTCGGCGCTGCTCGCCAATGGCGTGACGCTGTTCGGCCGCTCGTTCAAGTACCACCGCCCGCGCGGCGTGCTCACGGCCGGTGTCGAGGAGCCGAACGCGCTGGTAACAGTGCTGCGCGGCGAGGTGCGCGAACCGAACATCGCCGCGACCATGGTCGAGATCTATGACGGGCTCACCGCCGTCAGCCAGAACCGCTTCCCGTCGCTTGCCTGGGACGTCAGTGCGGCCAACCAGCTCGGCGGCAAGCTCCTGTCGGCCGGCTTCTACTACAAGACCTTCATGGGGCCGGTGATCGGCCCGCTCAAAGGCACCCGCTTCTGGATGTTCTGCGAGCATTTTATCCGCCGCGCCGCCGGTCTCGGCAGAGCCGGCACCGCCGCCGACACTTCGCGCTATGAGCGCATGAACGCCTTCTGCGACGTGCTGGTGGTCGGCTCCGGTCCGGCCGGGCTGATGGCCGCCAAGGCTGCCGCCGAACAGGGCGCGCGCGTCATCCTCACCGAGCTGGAGCCGCGCTTCGGCGGCTCGGCCAACTGGTCCGGCGAGACGATCGACGGCATGCCGGCGGACGACTGGGCGGCGCGCGTTGCCGGCCAACTCGAAGGCAACGACAATGTGCGGCTTTTGCCGCGCACCACGGTCTGGGGCTACTATGACGGCAACACGCTTGCCGCGCTGGAGCGTGTCAGCGACCACAAGGAGAGCCTGGCCAAGGGCGAGCCGCGCCATCGCTACTGGGCGATCCGCGCCAGAACCGTGGTGCTTGCCACCGGCTCCTTCGAACGGCCGCTGGTCTTCCCCGGCAATGACCGGCCGGGCGTCATGCTGGCGCATGCCGCAGAGCGCTACGCCAACGAATATGGCGTCCTGCCCGGCGAGAGGATTGCCCTGTTCACCAACAATGACAGCGCCTACCGTTCCGCCCTGGCGCTGAGGAAGGCAGGGGCCGCGATCGTCGCAATCGTCGACGTTCGCTCCGGGCTGTCGGACGAAATGCGCCGGCTGGCCACCGAGGCCGAGGCGGAAATGCTCTCCGGTCACGCCGTGGTGGCCACCGAGGGCGGCAAGGCTCTCTCCGGCCTAAAAGTGCAGCGCTTCGACATGCTGAGTGGCGCGCCCACCGGCGACGCGCGCAGCATCCATGCCGACTGCCTGCTGATGTCAGGCGGCTGGTCGCCGACGATCCATCTCGCCAGCCAGGCCGGCGCAAAGGCTGAGTGGAACCCGGCCAGGCAGGCCTTCCTGCCACCGAAGCCGACGCAGCGCTGGATCGGCGCAGGCGCCTTCACCGGCAGTTTCTCGACCGCCGAGGCCATCGCCGAAGGCCGCACCGCCGGTGTCGCTGCCGCGGGCGGCACGGACGCGCCGACGGCCCTGCCGGACGTCGAAGCCG
>NZ_RZSG01000556.1:0-4037 GCF_003997725.1 Mesorhizobium sp. M4A.F.Ca.ET.050.02.1.1 | reverse complement strand
GCCGCGGATCTCGAAATCGAGCCCATCGACCTCATAGCCGTAGACGTGGCTGTCGGCGCCAAGCAGGTCGCCATAGTAGATGCCGGTCCCGCCGAAGGCCCAGTGCTCGGGGCGGTAGACGGGGAAGCCGCGCACGCCGCGCGGCGCGCAGCCGCCCCAGCCGGCATAGACGCCCCTGGTGGCATTGAGGCCGAAGGTTGCAGAACCCGGCCGGCCGATCTCCGGCGCTTCCCAGGAATTGGTGGCGCGGGTGACGTCGCCGCGATAGGCGGGATCCTCGGCCCGCGCCCGGTATTTGTAGCAGACCTGCCGGCGGCCTTCGTCCTCCAGCCTAGTCTGCCACATGAAATTGCCAGCAAAGCGCGCCGCGTGGCCGCCACGCTCGACATAGGCGTCAACCGCATCGCGCATCTCCCAGGTCCAGTATTCGTCATGGCCGACAAAGACGACGCAGTCATAGCCGTCGAGGATGTCGGGCGAAAAATGCAGCTCGTGCTGGCTGGTAAGGTCGACCGCGTAGCCGGCGCGCTCGGCGAAACGGAAGAAATGGCTGTCGTAGCTCGCCCAGCCTGAGGAGGCGTATTTCTTCGAATGGCCGGTGGCGAAAGCCCATTCCATGTGCGGATATCGCGGCACGGTCTTCGGCGGCACCGCGACCTCCAGCGGCACGCGCGGCGCCTCCTTCGGCAGCACGACGAAGCCGCGGCACCAGGGACGCTGCGTCGACACCATCGTCGCGTATTGGTCCCGGTTCGGGCCGGTGATGCCCTGATAGTGGTTGGAGCCGCCCCAGGTGTTGTAGGCGAGCCAGGTCCCTGTCGCCGCGACCTGCAGCAGACGGCCGGGTTTCCTGCCGGGCAGGGGCGTGACGATGAAGAGGTGATGGCTTTGGATCGGCGTGCCGTTGCGGCCCTCGGCGGTGAGCGTGACGCGATAAGCGCCGGACGGCCAGTCGTCGCCGACGCGGAACTCGAAAGAGGCGTCCCAGCCGCAGCCTTCGACCGAACATTGGTCGGGCGTCTCCTGCCAGCGCGCCGCGATGCCGGCTTTCTCGAAGACCTGTGTTTCGGCGGCGCCGTCGCGAACAATCTTCATGCCGAATTGCGGCGCCGTCACGCTGACATGCAACGCCACCGTTTCGCCAGGCCGGTACGAAAAACGGTCGCTGTAGCACCAGATCTCGCCGCGCGCACCGTCCATGCCGGGCCATTCGTAATAATGGCCGCGCACCGCCTCGCGACGCTGCTCGGGCGTCAGCCCGAAATCGGGGAATTCGGTCGGCAGTCGCGTCAATGAACACCTGAAACCAACAGGCCGCCATTGAGACCATTGGCCGGCCAAGCGTCAAATGGAAACGATCGGGCCAGCAAGTGCTTGCCCTTGGCCATATCCGGCAAACAGACTATCTCATGTCGGGGTGACATTTCAGCGCCGGGAGCCAGGATGCTGCGCGTGCAAAAGGTCAAGGTCGACGACATCTACGTGCCCGCCGCGCGGCGTAAGACGCTGCATCCGGAAACGGTCCGCCATCTGGCCGAGGACATTCTCGAAAACGGTATGAAAATGCCGATCCAGGTCCGCCACGACGGCAAGCGCCACATTCTGGTTGAAGGCCTGCACCGGCTGGAAGCCGCCAAATGGCTGGGCGAGACCGAGATCGACGCCTATCTGGTGCAGGCCAAGCGCCACTGACCAATTTCGCATCTGCTGCAAATTTTCTCGCGGCCATGTCGGCTTGCGCTCTGCCGTCGCGTCCTTGGGGCACAACTGGAGGAGACCAAATGCCCAAGACCCTGTTTTTCGCCCTGCTCGCTTCGGCCGTGGCCCTGATTGCCGCGCCAAATGCACAATCCGAGGAGACAAAGCCTGCCATGACCGCTGCCACCAAAGCCGCTGCGAAGCCGGAGAAATCCGGCCTGCTGCCGATCGACGGCCTGAATTACTACTACGCCATCTACGGCAAGGGCGAGCCGCTGCTGCTGCTGCATGGCGGCCTCGGCTCCACCGATATGTTCGCGCCGGTCCTGCCGCAATTCGCCGCGCATCGCACCGTGATCGCCGTCGATCTGCAGGGCCATGGCCGCACGGCGCTTGGCGAGCGGCCGTTCAGCGTCGAAGCGATGGGCAACGACATGGCGGCGATCGTCAAGGCGCTTGGCTACGACCGGGTCGACGTCATGGGCTATTCGCTGGGCGGCGGCGTCGCCTTCCGCATGGCTGTCCAGCACCCGGAGGCGGTGCGCCGGCTGGTGATGGTGTCGACGGGCTATGCCACCAACGGCTTCTACGACGAGATGCGCCCGCAGCAGGCGCAGGTGAGCGCGGCGGCGGCCCCGTTCATGAAGGATACGCCGATGTACAAATCCTACGTCGCCGTGGCGCCGCATCCGGACGATTTCCCTAGGCTGCTCGATACGCTCGGCGCCTTCATGCGCAACGAGCGCGACTTCTCGGCCGATGTGCCGAAGCTGAAAATGCCGGTCATGCTCGTCTATGGCGACAGCGACATGTACAAGCCCGAGCACGAGATCAAGTTCTTCCAGATGCTCGGCGGTGGCCAGAAGGATGCCGGCTGGATGCGCGAGAACCTGTCGCAGAACCGGCTGGCGATCATCCCCAACCGCACCCACTACGACATCTTTTTCGCGCCGGAACTGCCCGCCACCGCACTGCCCTTCCTCGACGGCGTGACCAAGGTGAAGAGTTGGGACGAGATGCTCGGCGCAACCGAATAGCGGGTCGGCAATCTCATGCGGCCGTCTCCCTGGAGGCGGCCGCGTGCTTTTGGACGCGCTGCCATCTCTGCCGGTCGCATCATCGCAACCGATGGCTTCCCATAAAAGCTTTTCAATTGACGCAGCTCCCCGCCCGGCTACGGTTCCGGCATTCTTACCGAGCGAACGGATACCGGCGATGACGAAATATCAGGGCGGCTGCCTGTGCGGAGCGGTGCGCTACCGCGCCGAGGTGGCGCCGATCAACGAACGCGTCTGCCATTGCCGGATCTGCCAGAAGGCGATCGGCGCGGCCTTTAACGCGCGGCTGCTGTTTAGCATCGACGACGTGACCGTCGAGGGCGAGGTGGCGACGGTCAACTCCTCGCCGGACCTCAAGCGCAGCTTTTGCGCGGCCTGCGGTGCGACGCTGTTTTCCAGGCGCGATTCCAGAGGTATTCTTGGCATCACCTCCGGCTCGCTCGACGATCCTTCCCTGTTCAAGCCCGACATGCATTTCTGGACGGCCTCGAAGCAGCCCTGGGTGCGGTTGGACGACGGCCTGCCGCAATATGAGGGCCTGCCACCCGGGTAGAGTTTTACCTTCACCCCTTGTGGGAGAAGGTGGCCGAGCGAATCTCGGTCGGATGAGGGGTGTTCCAGAAGACGCCGACGTCTCATCCTTCCTGCACCCCTCAACCGTCTCGGCGCTGCGCGCCGATCCACCTTCTCCCTGGTGGGAGAAGGGGAAGCGCCTGCACAAAAATTTCATCTTCGATTCACGACATAGCCGGCAAAGCGTCATTGGCGGGCCATCATTGGCTGCCTATCTATCGTGCGCGGGCCGGCATTCGAGGAGGCGACGGATGAGCGAGAGCATCAACACCCTGGACGAGCTTTTGAACGACCCGATGGTCCGGCTCGTGATGGAGCGCGACCGCGTGCAGCCAGCCGAGCTTCGCACCCTGCTCGAGAGGGCTCGCGGCAGCGCGGCTGACGACATGCGCGCCGGCCAGCCGATGGTGCCGCCGGCCCACATGGTCGCCAAGAACTGCTTCCGGCAATGGCTGCGGGTCTAAAGCAATTCCAGCAAGAGTGTGAAGCGGTCTTCCGTCCGGAAACAAGCCTAGCTGCTTAATTCGAGGCAGCCGGCAAATAGCTGTAATGGCTGCGGAAATATGCGATCCGGAAGCCAAGGCGGGCATAGTTGCGATAGGCGGGTCCGTCGCGCTCCTCATGCGGCGCCTCGATGTCGGCGACGAACAGTTTCGCGCCGGCCGCCAGGCCGTCGCGGACCAGCGCTTCGCCAAGCACTGCGTCGAG
>NZ_RZSG01000555.1:0-4043 GCF_003997725.1 Mesorhizobium sp. M4A.F.Ca.ET.050.02.1.1 | reverse complement strand
TTCCTTGAGCTTGTCGGCGTAGACGAGCGATTCCTCGAAGCGGCCCTGCGCGATCAGCGACAGCATCAGGCTCTGCTGCAGCGCGGTGTCGCCGGGTGCAAAGGCGAGCGCCTGCTTGTAATAGGCGATGGCGCTGTCGAGGTCGTTGTCGCCTTCGGCGATCCGGGCGGCGAGGTAGGCCCCCGAGAAGGACGTGATCTTGACCGGCTCGGCGGTTTCCTTGGCGTAGGCCGGCAGAGCCGAGATCGCCATGCCCGTCACAATTGCCAGCCCTGCGAGCCAGCGCGCACGTCCTTGCCGCATTGTATCCCTTTCAGCCAGACGCAATCCCCAAGTCGATGGGACCGCCACAGACTCGGTCTTTTCCCGACAAAGCATGGCCTTTTTGGGGTCAGGCTTCAATCCGGGCCGAATTCACAATCGGGTCACCCGATTAACGAACCATGACGACGAAGCATCATAGCAGATCGCGCGACCAACCAACACTCTGACGTCACATAGCTGCTTGCGGCAATGTTGGTGTACAGGTCAGCCCATGCGTAGCCGTGCCAAGCCTGCCTGTGCCGATCGTCCGGGCCAGCAAGTCGGCGGCCGCAGACCCCACCTCAGTTCACTCTGGCGATGCAGAAATCGATGACATCGATCAGCGCCGATTTCTGCGGCGTCGCCTCCAGCGGCGCCAGCGCATCGCGGGCGATCTCGCCGAAATGGCGGGCGCGGCCGATCGTGTCGGCAATCGCTCCATGGCGGGTCATCAGGCCGATCGCCTTTTCGAGGCCCGCATCGTCGGTAACATTGTCCTCGATGGCGCGCTTCCAGAAGGTGCGTTCGGCCTTGGTGCCGCGCCGGTAGGCGAGGATCACCGGCAGCGTCACCTTGCCCTCGCGGAAATCGTCGCCGACATTCTTGCCCAGATCCTTGCTGGAGCCGCCATAGTCGAGCGCATCGTCGATGAGCTGGAAGGCAAGGCCGAGATTCATGCCGTAGGAGCGCAGCGCCGCGCGGTCGTTGCGGGTTGCCAGGGCGATGACCGGGCCGACCTCGGCGGCGGCCGAGAACAGCGCCGCGGTCTTGGCCTTGATGACGGCGAAATGCTCGTCCTCGGTGGTCTCCAGGTTCTTGGCGGCGGCAAGCTGCATCACTTCGCCCTCGGCGATGATGGAAGCAGCGCTGGAGAGGATGTCGAGGGCCTCCAGCGAGCCGACATCGACCATCATGCGGAAGGCCTGGCCGAGCAGGAAATCGCCGACCAGCACGCTCGCCTGGTTGCCCCAGATCATGCGCGCCGTCTTCTTGCCGCGGCGCATTCCGCTCTCGTCGACGACGTCGTCGTGGAGCAGCGTCGCGGTGTGCATGAACTCGACAGAGGTGGCGAGCTTGACGTGGCCTTCGCCGGAATAGCCGAACATCTGGGCCGCGGCGAGCGTCAGCATCGGCCGCAATCTCTTGCCACCGGACGAAATCAGGTGGTTGGCGACCTCGGGGATCATCTCGACGTCGGAACCGGCCTTGGACAGGATCAATTCGTTGACGCGCCCCATGTCGGCGGCCGTGAGATCGATCAGATCCTTGATGGAGGCGGGTTCCCGCTTCCCGTTTTCGATGTTGAGAACGACACCCACCACAGACACTCCCGTCTATTCCAAGCGCACGCGGCACCCTACTCCCGAACCGACTCTAGGGCGGCATCACGGGGCACGGCAAGAGGCGAATTGGCGCGGTTGCGGCCGGCGGCGGCAACGCCCACGTTTACAGGAACGGCGCAACCTGCGATTTTTGTTCCATGATAGAGCTCATCCGCACCAACGATGCCGTGATCATCTCCTTCGTCGAATCGCTGATGCGCGACGCCGGCATCGCCTGCTTCGTCGCCGACCAGAACATGAGCGTGCTGGACGGCTCGATCGGCATCCTGCCCCGGCGTGTCATGGTCGACGCCGACCAGGCGGATGCGGCGCGCCGCATCCTGACCGATGCCGGCATCGCCAACGAGATCCGCCGCAAATAATGGTAGCGTCAACCGCCCTTGCCCCGGACACCCCGGCCCACACGGTCGATGCGTTCCATCGCGGGCGCTTCTGGCTGGTTCAGCCGCGAAGCGGTCATCGTGCCGGCATGGACGCCATGATGCTGGCGGCAGCCGTGCCCTCCTCCTTCGCCGGGCGGCTGGCCGATTTCGGCGCGGGCGCGGGCGCGGCGGGGCTCGCGGTGCTGTCGCGCTGTCCCGCAGCGCGGGCCATGCTGGTCGAATGCTCGCCGGACATGGCCGAATTCGCGGCCGCGACGCTTGCCCACCCCGGCAATGCGCATCTCGGCGACCGGGCCTCGGTGCTGAGGGCCGATGTCGCGCTGTCCGGCAAAGCGCGCGGCGCGGCCGGCCTTGCCGACAACAGCTTCGACTTCGTCATCATGAACCCGCCCTTCAACGCCGCCGAGGATCAGGCCACGCCGGATGCGCTGCGCAAGCAGGCGCATGTGATGGAGGACGGGCTGTTCGAAAGCTGGATCAGAAGCGCTGCCGCGGTGGCGAAGCCGCGGGGCGGGCTCGCCGTCATCGCCAGGCCCGAGCAGCTCGGCGCCCTGCTCGATGCGATCGAGGGCCGCTTCGGCGATACCGAGATGCTCGCCGTCCACCCCCGTCCCGAGGCGGCGGCAATCCGGATCGTCGTCAGGGCGACGCTCGGCGCGCGCGGAAAACTGTCGATCCGCCCGCCGCTGATGCTGCACGCAGAGACAGGCAACGGGCCAGCCGAGCGGACCGAGATGATCAACAACGGACTGGCGTCGCTGTTCGGCGATTGATCATCGGCCGGACATGCGGCATTGCCGTTGGCCGGCGAATTCCTACATGCCCACAGCAAGATGAGGCCTCATCTTGCTTCTTTTTCAGTGACCGGAGACCCCGACCTCGTGAAACGCCTCTTGAACCGCCTGCTGCCGAAGTCCTGGCGCTCCACCGTCGTCGTGGTTCCGGTCATCCGGCTGCACGGCACGATCATGGCCGGCGGCGGCCAGTTCCGGCCGAGCCTGTCGCTGGCGTCCACCGCCGGCCTCATTGAGAAGGCGTTCTCCTTCGATGCGCCCGTCGTCGCCATCTCCATCAATTCGCCGGGCGGCTCGCCGGTGCAGTCACGGCTGATCTTCAAGCGCATCCGTGATCTCGCGGTGGAGAAGAACAAGAAGGTACTGGTGTTCGTCGAGGACGTGGCGGCCTCCGGCGGCTATATGATCGCGGTCGCCGGCGACGAGATCTTCGCCGATCCGTCCTCGATCGTCGGCTCGATCGGCGTCGTCTCGGCCTCGTTCGGCTTTCCCGAGCTGATGAAGAAGATCGGCGTCGAGCGCCGCGTCCATACCGCCGGCCAGAACAAGGCGGTGCTCGACCCGTTCAAGCCGGAGAAGAAGGAAGATGTCGAGCGGCTGAAGGCGCTGCAGCTCGAAGTGCACGAGACCTTCATCGAGCTCGTCAAGGAGCGGCGCGGCACCAGGCTGAAGGACGATCCCGACCTGTTCACCGGCCTGTTCTGGACCGCCAAGAAAGGGCTCGAACTCGGCCTGGTCGATGCGCTGGGCGACATGCGAGGCGTTTTGAAGACGCGCTTCGGACCGAAGACCGAGCTGAAACTGATCACCGCGCCGCGCGGGCTGTTCGGGCGCTTCGGGCTGTTCGGGTCGCGCCTTTCGGCGCCCGACATCGCTGCGGCGGCGGCCAGCGGCATCGTCGATGCGGCGGAAGAGCGCGCGCTGTGGGCGCGCTTCGGGCTTTGAAAAAGGGTTGAAAGCGACTAGCATATCCGCTTGACCGACCCGACCGGCCGCTTTTGCCGCGTTTTCGAGGGAGGAGTTTTGGGATGCCGCAGATCATTTTCTTCGTCGTTATCGGCGCCGCCGCCTATTTCGGCTATCGCGCCTTCATCCGCGAAGCCGAGCGCGTGACGGCCAAGATCCGGCGTACCGAGAAACAGGCGGCAAACGGCACGATGGGAACGCTGGTCAAGGACCCGAAGACCGGCGAATACCGGCTGGCCAAGGACTGACTGTCT
>NZ_RZSG01000554.1:0-4047 GCF_003997725.1 Mesorhizobium sp. M4A.F.Ca.ET.050.02.1.1 | reverse complement strand
CACTTGCATGGAACTAATATTCCATCTCAATTCGAGAGGATCGGAAGCGTTCGAACGTAGCGACGGCAAACTCAAAGGCCTTTGCGCAGCGACGAAACAGCACTTGCATCGACCGGAT
The DNA here is from genome assembly GCF_003997725.1 of Mesorhizobium sp. M4A.F.Ca.ET.050.02.1.1. Lineage (NCBI taxonomy): Bacteria > Pseudomonadati > Pseudomonadota > Alphaproteobacteria > Hyphomicrobiales > Phyllobacteriaceae > Mesorhizobium > Mesorhizobium sp. M4A.F.Ca.ET.050.02.1.1. The sequence continues at coordinate 3,929 of NZ_RZSG01000554.1, read as the reverse complement.
CGATGCACTATCAAAAAACGGCAAATGTTTTTTATTGATAAAGTTCTGTTGGGGCAGCGCCTATCCGAACGGAGCTTCCGTAACCTTCACCAGGCGATCTAGGGAGGAACCCTCATGAAATTCGTGACCAGCATTCTCAACCGCCGCGCCTTCGTCGCGCTCGCCGCCGCCTCGATGCTCGCAGGCGCCATGCATTCGGCGCCGGCCTCGGCGGCTGACGTGACCATCCCGATCATCGTCAAGGACACCACCTCGTTCTACTGGCAGATCGTGCTGGCCGGCGCCCGCAAGGCCGGCAAGGATCTCGGCATCAATGTGCCGGAGCTCGGCGCCCAGGCCGAAACCGACGTCAACGGCCAGATCTCGATCCTCGAGAATGCCGTCGCCGGCAATCCGGCTGCTGTCGTCATCGCGCCGACCGAAGCCAAGGCGCTCGGCAAGCCGATCGACGAGGCCGCCACCAAGGTCAAGGTCATCGGCATCGACTCCGGAGCCGACTCCAAGGCCTTCACTTCGTTCCTGACCACCGACAATGTCCAGGGCGGCCGCGTCGCCGCTGACGGACTTGCCGCGGCCATCGGCGCTGCCAATGGCGGCAAGGTTGAAGGCAAGGTTGCGCTGATCACCGCGCTGCCGGGCGCCGGCTCGCTCGAGCAGCGCGCCCAGGGCTTCAAGGAACAGCTCAAGGCGAAATATCCCGGCCTTGAGCTGATCGCCGACAAGTATGCTGACGGCCAGGCCACCACTGGCCTCAACATCGCCACCGACCTGATCACCGCCAACCCGGACCTGAAGGGCATCTTCGCTTCCAACCTGATCATGGCGCAGGGCGTCGGTCAGGCGATTGCCGAGAACAACCTGGCCGGCAAGGTCGGGCTGATCGGCTTCGACAGCGACGAGAAGCTGATCAAGTTCCTCAACGATGGCGTCATTTCCGGCCTCGTCGTGCAGGATCCGTACCGGATGGGTTATGACGGCATCAAGACCGCGCTTGCCGCCTCGAAGGGCGAGAAAGTCGAGGCCAATGTCGACACCGGTGCCAATCTCGTCACCAAGGCCAACATGAAAGAGCCGAAGATCGACGCGCTGCTCAATCCGAAGCTCGACTAAGCATCGCGATAGGCGCACTGTTTCCGGGGCCTCGCTGCCCCGGAAACACCAGCAAATCTGGAATCCGGTGGCTTGAAGTGCCCTTGACGGTGCAGCCCGCCGCACCGTTGCGTGCCAATCGTAAGGCCGATCTGGGAGGATTGTCATGACGTCGACGGCGCAGGACCTGCACCCGGCTCCAACACTGGAGCCCGGCAGGACGATCCTCGAACTCAGGGGGCTGGAGAAGCGCTATCCCGGCACGCACGCGCTCAAGCCCGTCAACCTCGCCTTCAAATCCGGCGAGATCCACGCCATCGTCGGCGAGAACGGCGCCGGCAAATCCACTCTCATCAAGCTCCTCACCGGCGTCATGCCGCGCACCTCCGGCGACGTTATCTGGGAGGGCAAGCCGGAAGCGCTGGCGACCCCGCATGAGGCGATGGCGCTCGGTATCAATGCCGTGCACCAGGAGGTCGTTCTCTGCCGCCACCTCACGGTCGCCGCCAACATGTTCCTCGGTGAGGAGAATTCGCGCTTCGGCATCCTGCAGCAGCGGGCCATGGTCAAGGATGCGCAGAAGATCATCGATGGCCTCGGCTTCGACCTGCCGGCGCACGTCATGCTCGGCGATCTCACCATCGGCCAGCAGCAGTTGATCGCCGCTGCCCGCGCCACGGTGCGCGGTACCAAATTCCTGATCTTCGACGAACCGACCGCCTACCTGACCCGCAAGGAGGCCGATCAGTTGTTCACGCTGATCCGCCGGCTGAAGGGCGAAGGCGTTACCATCATCTATATCAGCCATCGCATGGAAGAGGTGTTCGAGCTCGCCGACCGCGTGTCGGTGCTGCGCGACGGCACGCTGGTCGGCACCCGCAACATCGCCGAGACCAACGACGCCGAACTGGTCAAGATGATGATCAACCGCTCGATCGAACAGATCTACCACAAGGAGCATTTCACGCCGGGTGCCACCATCGTCGAGACTCGGACCCTCTCCGGGAAAGGCTTCGAGAATGTCTCGATGAGCGTCCGTGCCGGCGAGATCGTCGGCCTCTACGGGCTGATCGGCGCCGGCCGCAGCGAATTTGTCACCACGCTCTACGGTCGCCACAAGAAGTCGGCCGGCCAGATCCTGTGGGAGGGCAAGGAGGTGCAGGTCAACTCCGAGCACGATGCGATCCGGCTCGGCATGGCGTTGGCGCCGGAAAGCCGCCGCGACCAGGGCCTCTGTCTCAATTTGCCGGTTGGCCTCAACCTCAACCTGCCGATCTACAAGCGCATCTCGAACAAGCTGCTGATCTCCAACACGCAGGAAAAGGCCGAGGCCGATCGCCAGATCGCCGGCCTCAGGATCAAGACGCCGACGCGCAACGCGCTCGCCTCCAGCCTGTCCGGCGGCAACCAGCAGAAGATCGTCATCGGCAAATGGCTGGCGCATGGCGCCAAGCTGTTCATCTTCGACGAGCCGACGGTCGGCGTCGATGTCGGCACCAAGGCCGAGATCTACCGCCTGTTCTCGACGCTGCTGTCCAACGGCGCCGGCATCATCCTGATCTCGTCCTATCTGCCGGAGGTCTATGAACTCGCCGACACGCTGCATGTGTTCCGGCGCGGCAAGCTGGTCGCCACGCATGGCTTCCGCACCGCCGACCACGAGGACATTCTCTCTCAGGCGCTCGCCGAGAAACAAGAAAAACCGGGAGGACAGAAATGAGCACCGAGGCGATCGCGGCCGAAAAGCCGAAGCGCAATTACAATGCCCTATTCGGGCTGACGCTGCTGGCGCTGCTGGTTCTGTTGTGGGTCATCCTGTCGGTGACGACCCAGAGCTTCGCCTCCGCCAACAACATCTCCAACCTGCTGCGTCAGGGCTCGATGATCGCCATCCTGGCGGTCGGCCAGACGTTCGTCATCATCACTGGCGGCATTGACCTCTCGGTCGGCGCCGTTGTCGGCTTCGCCACCGTCACCACGGCGATGCTGATCAATGCCGGCGTGCCGGTCTTCGCCGCCATCCTGATCACCCTGCTGGTCGGCGTCGCCATCGGGTTGTTCCACGGCTTCGGCATCGTCAGGATGGGCCTGCCGCCCTTCATCATCACGCTGGCCACGCTGACCTCGCTGCGCGGCATTGGTCTGCTGATGACGAACGGCAATTCGATCTCGATCAACAACGATGCCTTCCAGGAATTCTCGCGCAATTCCTTCGTCGGCATCCCCAATCTGTTCTGGATGGTGATCCTGGTCGGCATCCCGGCCTACATCTTCCTGCACCACAGCCGCTGGGGCCGCTACCTGTTCTCGGTCGGCTCCAACGCCGAGGCCTCGCGCCTGTCGGGTGTCAATGTCCAGCGCACCATCTACATGGCCTATACGCTGTCCGGCCTGTGCGCCGCCTTTGTCGGCGTACTGCTCGCCTCGCGCATCGGCATCGGCAATCCGACCCAGGCCGAGGGCTGGGAGCTGCAGGCGATCGCCTCATCGGTGATCGGCGGCACCTCGCTGTTCGGCGCGGTCGGCTCCGTGCACGGCCCGCTGCTTGGCGCCTTCATTCTCGCCACCATTAACAACGGCGCCAACCTTTTGAATGTCAACGCCTTCTGGCAGCGCATCATCACCGGCGTGCTGATCATCGTCATCGTCTATTTCGACGGGCTGCGCCGCCGCGGCAAGTAAGCTGACCTCGACCGCCGGCCTTCGCTACAGCCCGAGTGCCGGCGGCCCCATCAACAGACTGGATTGAAGCATGAAAGCCGTCGTCTGCCGCTCGCCCGGCGATCTTGTCCTCGAGGACCGCCCGGCGCCGGGGGCGCCGCCTGCCGGCTGGGCGCGGG
>NZ_RZSG01000553.1:0-4058 GCF_003997725.1 Mesorhizobium sp. M4A.F.Ca.ET.050.02.1.1 | reverse complement strand
CAGGTACTGGCCTGGGCGATTTCGACGGCGATATCGGGCCATCCTGCGCTCGGCTTCGTCGCCGCGCTGGTCATCGCGCCGCTCATCGTCGGCGCGGTTGCGCTGGTCGCCGAGCGGCTGGTGCTGCGCCGGCTCAATTACAATCCGGAAGCCACCATCGTCGCCACGATCGGTATGCTCTACATCATCCAGCAGCTGGCGCTGACCTTCTACGGCCCGGAGGCGCGCCCGGTCGAGCCGCCCTTCAGCTACCGCATCCTGCTGCCCTGGTTCGGCTATTCCGGCTACAAGCTGTCGGTGGTCGCGGCCTCCGCGCTGCTGCTCGTCGCCACCTGGCTGGTGCTGACTCGGACCAAGGTTGGGCTGCTGATGCGCGCCACCCAGTATGACAGCGAGACCGCGCAGGCCTTCGGCATTCCGGTCGACCGCGTCTATGGCGGCGTCTTCGCGCTCGGCGCCATGCTTGCGGCAATAGCCGCGGTGCTGATCGTGCCGATCAGCCAGGCGCATTATCTGATGGGGCAGGATCCGCTGCTGCTCTCCTTCATCGTCGTCATCATCGGCGGCCTCGGCTCGCTGCGCGGCACCCTCGTCGCCGCCGTGCTGATCGGCCTGTCGGATGGCATCATCTCGATGTTCTTCTCGCCGACGCTGGCCAAGATCATCGCCACGCTTGTCGTTGCCATGGTGCTGGTGTTCCGGCCGCAAGGCCTGTTCGGGACGGCGTCGCGATGACGGAAGCTTCGCCGGCAAAGGCCTATGCGCTGCATCTCGGCGTCATCGCCCTGCTCTTCGCGCTGAGCTTCGTCCTGCCGGACTATCACCACGGCCTCATCGCCCGCATCATGGTGCTGGCGGTCTTCGCTATGGGCTACAATCTGCTGTTCGGCTATGTCGGCCTGCTCAGCCTCGGCCATGCCATGTTCTTCGCCGCCGGCCTCTACGGCGCGGGCTTAAGCGTCTATCATCTCGGCTGGAGCGTGCCGGCCGCCTTCCTGGCCGGCATCGTCTGCGGCGCGCTGCTGGCCCTGGTCATCGGCGTGCTGGCACTGCGCACGTCCGGCGTCGCCTTCATGATCGTCACCATGATGTTCGCGCAGGTGTTTTCGCTGCTCATCCTCTATTTCGCCGTCTGGACCGGCGGCGACCAGGGCCTAGTCGTTCAGCAAGCGGCGCGGGTGCTGACCCTGGGCGGCACGACGCTCGACCTCACCAACCCGACCGTGCGCTACATGAGCGCGCTGGCCCTGTTCTCCATCGTCCTGCTGGCGACGCTTGCCGTCATCCGCTCCCGCTATGGCCGCGTGCTGGTCGCCGTCCGCGAGAACGAGGAACGGACGAAAATGCTCGGCTACGACACCTTCTCCAACAAGCTCGCCGCCGTCGTCGTCTCCGGCACCATCTGCGCGGCCTCGGGCGCCGCCTATGCGCTTCTGTTCGGCTATGTCGGCTCCAGCTTCGCCTCGGTGCAGTATTCCATCCTGCCGCTGCTCTGGGTGCTGCTCGGCGGCGCCGCCACCGCGCTTGGCCCCCTCATCGGCACGCTGTTCATGTACTATGTCACCGACATCACCAGCGGCTTCATCTCGGCCTATCTGCTGATCGTCGGCGTCGCGCTCATCCTGCTGGTGCTGTTCTTCCCGAAGGGGATCATGGGCAGCATCCGCCAGCGCTGGCTCGGGTGGCTGCCATGATGCCGCTTCTGACAACCAAGGGCCTGTCCCGCAATTTCGGTGGCCTGCGCGCCGTCGACAATGTCGACTTCGCGCTGATGCCGGGCGAGATCCGCGCCGTCATCGGTCCCAACGGCGCCGGCAAGACTACCTTCGTCAGCCTGGTCAGCGGCCGCATCCCTCCTTCATCCGGGATGATCGTCTTTGATGGCGCCGATATCACCAGCCTGCCGGCCTACAGACGGGTTCGCCTCGGCGTCGCCTACACCTTCCAGATTACCAGCGTCTTCGCCAATCTCTCCGCCTACGACAATGTCGCTTTGCCGGTGCAGCGTACGCTGACCGACGGACGTTCCAAGGGCGCGGTCAGGGCCGGCGTGATGGCCGCGCTCGAGCGCACCGGCCTTGCCGGTCGCGCCCATATGCCGGCGGGCCAGCTATCCTATGGCCACCAGCGGCTGCTCGAAGTGGCGATGGGTCTGGCGCTGAAGCCGCGCCTCTTGATCCTCGACGAACCGACGCAAGGGTTGGCCGACAGCGAGATCGACAATTTCATCGAGCTCGTGCGCGAGATCGCCAAAAGCGCCACCGTGCTCCTGATCGAGCACAACATGCCGGTCGTCATGCAGCTCGCCGACCGCATCACCGTCTTCAACGCCGGTCGTATCCTCGCCGAAGGCACGCCGGAACAGGTGCGCGGGAATCGCCAGGTGCAGGACGCCTATCTCGGGGCCGGCCATGACTGAGGCAGGCTCCAAGGCGCTGGCCATCTCCGGGCTCGACTGCTTCTACGGCGAGGTCCAGGTCCTCTACGGGCTCGACCTTGTTCTCAACAAGGGCGAGGTGCTTTGCCTGTTCGGCCGCAACGGCGCCGGCAAGACGACCACGCTGAAGGCGATCATGGGCCTGGTTCCGGCGGCGGCCGGCTCGATCAGACTGGACGGCACGGAGCTCACCGGCCTGGCGGCGCACGACGTGCCGAAGGCCGGCGTCGCCTATGTGCCGCAGGGCAGGCGATTGTTCGCCGAGATGACGGTGACGGAAAACATCGAAATCGGCCTGATGACGCGCGGCAAGGGCAAGGCCGTGCGGGAAAATGTCCTCGACCTTTTTCCATTGCTGCGCCAGCGTCTCAGGCAGCGCTCCGGCACGCTGTCCGGCGGCGAGCAGCAGATGCTGGCCATGGCGCGTGCGCTCTGCCTCGAACCGCAGGTGCTGCTGCTTGACGAGCCGACCGAAGGTCTGATGCCGTCGATGATCGCCAAGATCCGCGAGACGGTGGCCAAGCTGCGCGAGCGCGGCGTCTCCACCATTCTTGTCGAGCAGCGCGTCGATGCGGTTCTGTCGGTCGCCGACCGCGTCTGCTTTATCGAGAACGGCCGCAACCGCGAGACGGTTGATGTCGAGCAATTGCGCGCGGATCCGTCGGCGGTCAGGCGGTATGTCGGCGTCGGTTGAAGCCTCTAATCGTCCAGCGCACCGATCGCTTTCGCGCGCACAAATGCCAGGCCGGCAATAGCGAGATCGCCGACCGCCATGCCGCGGAACGCGAACGCCGTTCGCTCACTCGCGCTTTGACGACCCGGCACGTCGCCGCTGACCAAACCGGTCAAGTCGCCGGCGACGAGTTCGGGTCTCACCATGGGTTTGCTCATCTGCGCCTCTTGCACCAAATCGTCTATGACGATGCGATCGAAGATGGCCATGGTTTCGGGTAGCCAAGGCAGGGCCAGGTCGGTCATCGTCGCGAAGACTCCTGCCTTCAGCCATCGGGCATCCAAAAATGGAACGGGCTCGGGTATCAACGTGACTGTCGTCACCACGATGTCGGCGGGTTCGACCGCCGCCTTGGCAGTATCGCTCGGGACTGCTCTGAGACCACGTGTTTCAGCGATCCGGCAGAGTGCTTCACGACTGCCTTTGCTCCGGGCAAAGGCTCGAATCTCCTGCAACGGAAAAAGGTCGGCCAGAACTTCGAGATGACCGCGCGCCTGAACCCCGCATCCGATGAACGCGACGCATGCCGGGTCGGCCCGCGCCAGACGCCGGGCCGCCACGGCGCTTAGACCAGCCGTGCGCTTCGCGGTCACCCAATTGCCGTCGACCACAGCTAGCGGCAGTCCGGTCTCAGCGTCGAGAAGGGTGATCAGCGAGTTAAGCGTTGCAAGTCCCCGCTCGGAATTACGGGGATTGACCACCAGCGACTTGGTCGCCAGTACCCGAGGTTCGGTAGCTACTCCGAGAGTCGCCATGATGTAGCGGTCGTCGCCGGGCAGCACCACCGCCTTGGGCGCACACCATACTTCGCCCCGCCGCTGACCGATGATCTGCCGCTCGATTTCGTCGACCACATCGGACGTCGAAATCGCCAGGCCATCCAGGAAT
>NZ_RZSG01000552.1:0-4060 GCF_003997725.1 Mesorhizobium sp. M4A.F.Ca.ET.050.02.1.1 | reverse complement strand
TCCTCGCACATCGCGAGCTACTCTACGAGCCCGTCAATCGCGAGTGGCGCGTTTTCGCGATTTCGGTCCGTCTTTCAGCCGGCGGACCAAAGGCTCCGGAAGCGCCGCCGCCTGAGCCTCCGCAGGTCTCCCGAGAGCCACCTCGAGCGCCGACCGTCGCTGTCTTTCCCGCAATCCGAAAGCAGGCAAATAGCCGAGGGTCTCCGCCGGTCAGTCGTTGCTGGTCATCGCCACAAATGTCGTGTCGCATCGCCAAGGCACCGCAGCCATTGTGCGGTGCCGGTCAATTCTCCGCCAGCGGAAACTCGTTGGCGATCGTGACATGGTGGTGGATGCGGCCCTCGAAATATCGGCCCAGCACCGCCTCGGTCGCGGCGCGCGATTCGGCGCGGGCGGGGCTGGCGAGGGCCGCGTCGACCGCCGCCAGGTCGCGGTAGTTGATCGCCAGGATCATCGGGAATTCCGGCGCGCCGTCGTCGCGCTTCTCGGCGAAGGAGACGCGGACATCGAGCGCGCCCGGGAAGGCTTTCCATTTGGGCAGGACGGTCTCGATCACGTCTCTGCGGAACGCTTCCGTCTGGCCGTCCTTCACCTTGCCCTCGAACAGTGCGTAGCGCGTAATCATTTGCCGTCCTCTTTGCGTTGGAAGAATTCCATCAGTGCGGCCTGGTCCTCGCCGCCCAGTCCGGCGGCCGTCAGCAGCCGATGCACCTCGGCGCAGACTGCTGTCAGCGGCATCGCGGTGTGCGTGCGCCGCGCCAAATCCTGGGCGGCGTTGAGGTCCTTCACCATGTTGTCAATGCGGCCGGTGCGGCGGTAGTCGCGGGTGGCGAAGCGCGGCAGGTACTCCTGCAGGATGGCGCTGTCGGCGCGGCCGCCCTTCAGCGCCTGCGGGATCTTGAGCACGTCGACGCCGGCGTCGAGCGCCAGGCGGGTCGCTTCCGCCACGGCCATGAAATTCAGCGCGCACAGCACCTGGTTGATCAGCTTGGTCGTCTGGCCGGCGCCGGCCGGTCCCATATGGGTGTAGTTGCTCGCGACGTCGCGCAGCACGGCGTGGGCATCCGCAACGTCCTGTGCCTCGCCGCCAGCCATCAGCGTCAACTCGCCGATCAGCGCCTTGGGCGCACCGCCGGAGAGCGGACTGTCAACCCAGCGCAAACCCTTGTCGCTCGCATCGGCGGCCAGCTGGCGCGTCGCGTCGGGATCGATGGACGACATGTCGATGATCAGCGTGCCGGGCCTTGCGCCCGCAGCCACGCCGGCGTCGCCGAACACAGCGCGGCGCACGATCGCGGCTGAATTGAGGCTGAGGATGACATAATCCGCCGCGCCGGCCGCCTCGGCCGCGCTCGCCATCGCAGTCGCGCCCCTGGCGACCAGCGCCTCGACCTTGGCCTTGTCGAGGTCAAACACAGCGAGGCGATTGCCGGTGGCGAGCAGGCGCTCGCCGATCGCTCCGCCCATGGCGCCGGCGCCAATCAGTGCGACTCTGTTGGTCATGTCGGTCCTCCCGCCAGCCTGGCTGCTATGTCCGCGACGATCTCATCGAGCGGCGCAGCGATTGTCACCGCGATCGCATTCTCGTCCTTGCCCGGCACCTCCAGCGTCGCGAACTGGCTGTCGAGCAGGCTGGTGGGCATGAAGTGGCCGGTGCGCTCATGCATGCGCTTCGAAATCAGCTTGCGCGAACCGTCGAGATAGATGAACAGCACCGGCTCGCCTGCTTGCTCGGTGATGAAATCGCGATAGACGCGTTTCAGCGCCGAGCAGCCGACGATTACCGGCGCGGGCCGTTGCCGCAGCGTTTCGCCGACCTTGGCCAGCCAGGGCCACCTGTCGGCATCGTCGAGCGGAATGCCGGCGCTGATCTTGGCGATGTTGGCCTCAGGGTGCAGCTTGTCGCCATCGACGTATGTCGCCGAGATCGCATGGGCGAGCGCCTCGCCGACCGTCGTCTTGCCCGAACCGGTGACGCCCATGACCACCATGCGCGGCGGGGGATCAGATCGAAGCCGTGATGCCGCCGTCGACATAGAGAATGTGTCCATTGACAAAGGATGACGCATCGGAGGCTAGGAAGACGCAGGCGCCGACCAGTTCCTCGACCTGGCCCCAGCGACCGGCCGGCGTACGCTTTTCGAGCCAGGCGCTGAATGCCGGGTCGGCGACGAGCGCCGCATTGAGCGGGGTGTCGAAATAGCCGGGCGCGATCGCGTTGCATTGCAGGCCATGCCTGGCCCAGTCGGTCGCCATGCCCTTGGTCAGGTTGCCGACCGCGCCCTTGGTCGCCGTATAGGGCGCGATGCCGGGGCGGGCGAGCGCGGTCTGGACGCTGGCGATGTTGATGATCTTGCCGCGGCCGCGCCCGATCATGTGCCGCGCCACGGCCTGGCCGACATGGAAGACGCTGGCGACATTGGTCTGCAGCAGGCGCTCGAAGGCGTCGGCGGGAAAGTCCTCGAGCGGCGTGCGGAACTGCATGCCGGCATTGTTGACCAGGATGTCGATCGACCCGCCGGCAAGCTCGAAAGCGTCAATGGCGCCGGCTTCGGCGAGGCCCTTGGCCAAGGCAAAGCCGATGCCTTGCGAGGAGCCGGTGACGAGCGCGGTGCGCTCGGTGAGATCGAACAGTTTGGACGACATTTTCCTGATTGCCTCTCGTCGCTGAGCGTCTTATGTTATCGATAACATCATCTGTCAAGTCAAGTGGAGCGAATAGCGATGCAGCGGCCTCACATCCTTCAGGTCGGACCCTATCCCGCATGGGACGAGGAGCCGCTCAACGAAGCCTTCACGGTGCATCGCTATTTCGCGGCCGACGACAAGCCGGCCTTCCTCGCGGAGGTAGGGCCGCTTGTGCGCGGCATAGCCACGCGCGGCGAGCTTGGCGCCAACCGCGCCATGATCGAGGCCTGCCCGTCGCTCGAACTCGTTTCCGTCTATGGCGTCGGTTTCGACGCGGTCGATCTCGTGGCCTGCCGGGAGCGCGGCGTGCGCGTCACCAACACGCCGGACGTGCTGACCAACGACGTCGCCGATCTCGGCATCGCCATGATGCTGTGCCTGTCGCGCGGCATGATCGGCGCGGAGCGCTGGGTGCGCGACGGCAGCTGGACGGCGAAGGGGCTCTATCCGCTCAAGCGCCGGGTCTGGGGACGGCGGGCCGGCGTGCTCGGCCTCGGCCGCATCGGCTATGAGGTGGCCAAGCGCCTTGCCGGCTTCGGCATGGACATCGCCTACAGCGATGTCGCGCCGAAGGAGTTTGCCGGCGATTGGGAGTTCCTCGCCGATCCCGTCGCGCTGGCCAGGCGTTCGGACTTCCTGTTCGTGACGCTTGCCGCGTCCGCCGCGACGCGCCACATCGTCAACGGCGAGGTGATCGCGGCGCTTGGCGAGGAAGGCATGCTGATCAACATCTCGCGCGCGTCCAACATCGACGAGGAAGCGCTGCTCGACGCCCTCGAGAACAAGGTGCTCGGCTCGGCCGCGCTCGACGTCTTCGAAGGCGAGCCGAATCTCAATCCACGCTTCCTCGCGCTCGACAACGTGCTTTTGCAGCCGCACCATGCCTCGGGCACGGTCGAAACGCGCAAGGCGATGGGCAGACTGGTGCGCGACAACCTCGCCGCTCATTTCGCCGGCCAGCCGCTCATCTCGCCGGTGCTGTAGGAGCTCGCTCACCATGAAGTCGATCGTCATCCACGCCGCCAAGGACCTGCGCATCGAGGACCGTTCCGTCGAGGAGCCGGGGCCGGGCCAGGTGCTGTTGCGTCTTGCCGCCGGCGGTATCTGCGGCAGCGACCTGCACTACTACAATCATGGCGGCTTCGGAACTGTGCGCCTGAAGGAGCCGATGATCCTCGGCCACGAGGTCTCCGGCCTGATCGAGAAGATCGGTTCCGGCGTCAGCGGGCTGGAGCCCGGCCAACTGGTCGCGGTCTCGCCGTCGCGGCCCTGCTACAGCTGCCGATACTGCCGCGAGGGGATGCATAACCAGTGCCTCAACATGCGCTTCTACGGCAGCGCCATGCCATTCCCGCACATCCAGGGCGCGTTC